>NZ_JBJTER010000024.1:0-8458 GCF_046093005.1 Aestuariivirga sp. | reverse complement strand
GGCCAGGACCCGGACCCTGAGATCGAGTGACAGCGCTTTCGACATGACTGCCGGCCTCCAAACCCGGCAGACAGTGTGAATCATTTTCTCGCTGATTTGGGAATCCCAAAAAGATTCATTCAGATAGGGTGCCGCTCTAGCTGGCGAGTTGGAACGCGGCAAGCTTTTGCCTATAGCTGAGTGCTTCCGCGACATGGATGCGCGAGACCTGTTCGCGCCGGTCGAGATCAGCAAGCGTGCGTGACACCCGCAGCACCCGGTGATAGCCGCGCGCCGAAAGGTTCATGGCGTCAGCAGCGTCACGCAAGAGGTTAAGTCCCTGCGGGTCGGGCCTGGCGATCTCCTCCAGCAAGGTTCCGTCAGCTTCCGCATTCGTGCGCAGTTCGGGTTTGCCGAGCCTCTGAAACCGTTCCACCTGCAATTGGCGGGCTGCACGCACGCGGGCCGCTACGTCCTGGCTGGTTTCCTTGGGTGGCGGCAGCGTAAGATCGGAGGCCTTCACTGCTGCCAGTTCGATCTGGATGTCCATGCGGTCGAGCAACGGTCCGGAAATCCGTGCCTGATAGTCGGCCGCGCAGCGTGGCCCCTTGCGGCAGATATGTCCTGGCTCACCGGCCATGCCGCACTTGCAGGGGTTCATGGCCGCCACCAGTTGAAAGCGCGCGGGATAGGTAACGTGATAGTTGACGCGCGCAACCACGGTTTCTCCGGTTTCCATCGGCTGGCGCAGCGATTCCAAGACCCTTGACTGGAATTCAGGAAGCTCGTCGAGGAACAGCACGCCGTGGTGGGCGAGCGCCATCTCGCCGGGCTTGGCGCGCAATCCGCCGCCGACAAGGGCCGGCATCGAAGCAGAGTGATGTGGCGCCCGGAACGGCCGCCGGCGCGACAGCTGACCCCCCGAGAGTTCCCCCGCCAGCGAGGCGACCATGCTGACATCCAGCATCTCGCGCGAATCCATGGGTGGAAGAATCGAGGGCAGGCGCTGCGCCAGCATGGACTTGCCAGCTCCAGGAGGCCCCACCATCAGAAGATGGTGCCCACCTGCGGCGGCAACTTCCAGCGCGCGCTTGGCGGTTTCCTGGCCCTTGATGTCCTGCAGGTCCGGCAGATGGTCCGTTTCCCGTGCCATGGCCGGTTTGGGCCGGGAAAGCACTTGTGTGCCCTTTACGTGATTGACGAGCTGGATCAGGTTCTCGGGCGCGAGAATGTCGGCATCTTCACCAGCCCAGGCTGCCTCCGGCCCGGAGGCCTTTGGGCAGATCAGCCCCATGTCTCGTGCGTTGGCGGCAATTGCCGCCGGGAGTACGCCGGAAACAGCCACGATACCGCCGTCCAGAGCCAGTTCGCCCATCACTACATATCGGGTGAGGAAATCCTGCGGAATGATGCCGAGTGCGGAGAGCACCGCCAGGGTGATCGGCAAATCAAAATGGCTGCCTTCCTTTGGGAGATCGGCGGGAGAAAGATTTACGACCAGCCGCTTGCCTGGTAGCGCCAGGCCGATCGCATGCAGTGCCGCTCTTACGCGTTCCCGGCTTTCGGCAACCGCCTTGTCGCCAAGTCCCACCACGTTGAACTGGACCATTCCAGACAGGAATTGTGCCTGGACGTCGACGGCGACGGCCTCAATGCCCTGAAACGCCACCGTCGATGCGCGCGAAGTCATCCTGCCAACCTCCAATCAAACTTCTATTAGGGGTTGCTGGCCAGGTCAAGAACATTTGCGGAACACTAACTCGTGGGTAGATCGGTTTCCCGTTCGGCTCTTGGCTTGCTCACATTGCGGGCATTGATCCGCACCCGTTTCACCCGCCGGGGATCGGAATCGAGAATTTCAAACTCCAAGCCGCTTCCGTGGCGCACAATCTCACCTCGTGCGGGGACCCGCCCGGCGATCTTGAAGATTAGCCCTGCCAGCGTGTCCGCCTCCTCCTCTTCCTCTTCAGGCAACAGGTCCACGCCCAGAATAGGTTCCAGTTGCGACAAATCAACGCGGCCATCTGCAAGATAGCTACGGTCCTCAGTGGGCCGGACCTCGAGATCTTCTTCCGTGTCGTGCTCGTCGGATATGTCTCCGACGATGACTTCGACTAAATCCTCAATCGAAACAAGGCCTTCAGTCCCGCCATACTCATCAATCACAATGGCAAGATGAGTACGGCTGGACTGCATCCTCACCAGGAGGTCGGTTGCTGGCATCGAGGGTGGCACGAACAGCACTTCGCGATTGATGCCGGCTTGCTTCACCGTCGTGGCGAGCGCCGAAGCGGCAATACTGAGGCCAAGTGGCGCTGCATTCTTCTCCGCCCTTTCAGATTTCACGGAGCGGCGCTTTTGGGTCCCGCGCGATGCCATCCAGCGCAGGAAATCCTTGACGTGTATCATGCCGGTCACGCCATCAAGCGTCTCGCGGTAAACCGGCACGCGCGAATGATTGGCGTCGATGAACTTGGTCATTAGACCCTGCATTGAATCGGCTTCGTCGATGGCGACGATGTCGACCCGCGGCACCATGACATCATCGACGCGCAGCCCTGAGAATTCGATGATGTTGAGCATCATCGACTTCGCCTCCTCGGCCACCGCTTCACCGGGGTTCTGAGCCTCGTGGCTTTCGATCGCGCCTTCCAGACTCTCGCGCAGCCCCTTGTCCCGGTTGCGGCTGAAACGGCTTCTCAACCGCTGCCACAGGTTTTCTCTGCCTGTCTCGGACGGCGTAGGCCGGCTAGGGTTTTCAATGTCGCTCATAGGGATCGCTGATGCCAAGGCCTTTGAGAATTACCGTTTCGAGCCGTTCCATGCTCTGGGCTTCGGCGTCATCGTCGTGGTCATGGCCCAATAGATGCAAAACGCCATGCACAATAAGGTGGGCGGTGTGGTCATGCAACGTCTTGCCCTGCGCGGCCGCCTCCCGGGTGATCACGCCATGAGCAAGAACAATATCACCCAACGGCCGCGCTTCGCCGGCGGGCACCGGCATGTCCGCTGGCGCCGGAAAAGACAGCACATTGGTCGGTTTGTTCTGGCCGCGCCATCGCGCGTTGATGTCCGCCATCGAAGCTTCGCTTGTAAAAAGAACTGCAATTTCATACCGATCCATGTGGCCACCTGCCGCAAATACCGCTGCGCCGGCGACCTGGCGGGTCAAGTCTTCCAGACCCGGCACGTCCAGCCAGGCCTGGTCTTCAACCTCAATCGAAACGTTCATGTCCGTGGCTTGGGGGCCTTCTTGTCGTAGGCCGCAACAATCCGGCCGACCAGTGCGTGGCGCACGATATCGGAATTGCTGAACCCAACCGACGCAACGCCTTGGACACCCTTGAGAATGGAGACCGCATCAGCAAGCCCCGACACGGCTCCTGACGGCAGGTCGACCTGCGTGGGATCTCCCGTCACCACCATGCGGCTTCCTTCACCAAGCCGCGTTAGGAACATTTTCATCTGCTGTGGCGACGTGTTCTGCGCCTCATCGAGAATGATGAATGCCGAGGACAATGTGCGGCCGCGCATGAAGGCGAGGGGCGCGATTTCGATCTGATTCTCGGCGATTCCCTTGGCCACCAGACTCGCCGGCATCATGTCATAGAGCGCGTCATAAAGTGGCCGCAGATAGGGGTCGACTTTCTCTTTCATGTCACCTGGCAGGAAGCCCAGCCGCTCTCCGGCTTCAACAGCGGGACGTGAGAGAACAATTCGGTCAACCTCGCCATTCATCAGCGCCTCGGCGGCGCAGGCCACCGCGAGATATGTCTTGCCGGTGCCGGCGGGGCCGATGCCGAAGACCAGTTCGTTCTTGCGGATCGCCTCGATATATGTGCCCTGCGTCGGGGTGCGCGGCATCACCAGCTTGCGCCGTGTACGGATCGCGCCGCCGGGAACGTTGGTTTCCTGCGCCTCCCGCATGCGGATCGCGCCCTCGACTTCGCCCTTGCTGATGTCGAGTCCGCGGCGGGCACGGTTATAGAGCCCCATCAGCACGTCGCGCGCCGCGTTGCGGGCCGTCTCGCTGCCCCGCACCGCAAGCCGGTTGCCGCGTGGTGTGATATCGACATGCAACCGGTGCTCAAGCACGGCGAGGTTTTCGTCATGCTCGCCGCACAGCAGGGATAACAACCGGTTGTCGTCGAAGGAGAGGGTGAGAATATCCGAATCTTCTTGCCGGGAAGCGGTCTTAGGGCTGCCGAGCTGGGCCGCGGTGACGGGCGGATTCAAGGACATGATTCTCCGTGATTAGTGTGCCTGAACATAATGACCTGAAAGGCTGTTGCTTCCAACCCCCGTAATATGGGCATCCACTGTGGTTCCGATAAGCCCGGCCGGCGCTTCAAGATGCACCGGCTGCAAATAGGGTGACCGGCCCACCAGCTGTCCGGCATGGCGGCCAGTTTTCTCCAGCAAGACCAGCAGGTTACGGCTAATCATGCCGCGGTTGAAGGCAGCCTGCTGGGCATTGATGAGCGCCTGCAGCTCCGCCAGCCTCGCGGCTTTCTCGGTTTCGGAGACTTGCCCCTCCCGCTCGGCGGCTGGGGTGCCGGGGCGCGGCGAATATTTGAATGAGAAGGCGCTGGCATAGGACACGTCCCGGACCAGCGCGAGGGTGGCCTCGAAATCCTTCTCCGTCTCTCCGGGAAAGCCAACGATGAAATCACCAGACATGGCTATGTCATTGCGAAAACTGCGGATTTTCTCAATCAGGCGGAGGTAGTGCTCGGCCGTATGGCCGCGGTTCATGGCCTTGAGGATGGCATCGCTGCCTGACTGGACCGGCAGATGCAGATAGGGCATCAGCTTGGCATTTTCGGCATGGGCAGCGATCAGGTCTTCCGTCATGTCGCGTGGGTGGCTCGTGGTGTAGCGCAGCCTTTCGATACCCTCGATCAATGACAGTTCGGCGACGAGTCCAGCCAGGCCGGCCTTCTGCCCCCTCTCATTCAAGCCACTGTAAGCATTAACATTTTGTCCTAACAGGGTGATCTCGCGGATGCCCTGTATGGCCATCTTTTGGGCCTCGGCGACGATCTGCGCGACGGGGCGGGAGAATTCGGCTCCGCGGGTATAGGGAACGACACAGAAACTGCAGAACTTGTCGCAACCCTCCTGCACGGTCAAAAAGGCCGCGACTCCCTTGCGCGGCAGCGCCTTTTCCGCCAGCCCGCCGAACTTGTCTTCCGCCGGAAACTCTGTTTCGACCAAGGACTTACCATCCGCCTGGTGGCGCGCCAGAAGCTCCGGCAGGCGATGATAGGTCTGTGGCCCGAACACCAGATCCACGGCCGGTGCCCGCCTGACGATCTCCTCGCCTTCCGCCTGCGCCACGCAGCCAGCAACGGCGATCAGCATGCCGCCGCCCTGCTCTGATCGCAAACGTTTGAGGCGGCGCATCTTTCCAAGCTCGGAATAGACTTTTTCTGCAGCCTTTTCACGGATATGGCAGGTATTGAGGATGACCAGATCGGCATCCTCCGCGCGTGCCGTTTCGGCATAACCCAGGGGGGCAAGCACATCGCGCATGCGCTCGCTGTCATAGGCGTTCATCTGGCAGCCATAGGTCTTGACGAAGACCTTCTTGGAAACGGGTTCCATGACCTTGGCCTCTAGCGGATTTTCGCCGGGTCGTGAAGCGCGAGGCGCAAGCCCCGGCGCACCTCCTGCTCGGCATGCCGGGCCAGCGTCTTGCGCGTAAGTTCGCCGCTAAGTGCAAGTGGCGAATGGCAAATTACCGTCACCTCGATGGGCCCGGTGTTCACCGCGCCGACCAGATGCGGCACCAGATCGGTGTCGCCATACCAGGCGTAGCTCGGCAGCAGACGGCGGTTCATCGGCAGATTCATGTGGCCGTGATAGGCGAGCGTCACCGGCTGTACCAGCACGCCGGGCAGGCCGGCAGCCCCGAAAAACGACGTCTTGAAGGGCAGGACGCGGCGCCCGTCGCTCGACGTACCCTCAGGAAAAAGCACGAGAATATCGTCTTCCCGCAAGCGCTCCTGCATCTCGTCATGCGAGCGCCCAACGGCATGGCGGCGGGTGCGGTCGACAAACACCGTGCGCTGCAGCCTGGCCAGGCTGCCGAAAAACGGCCAGCCATTGACCTCCCGCTTGGCCACGAAGGACACCGGCGCCACCGCGCTCAAGACCAGAATATCCAGCCAACTCACATGGTTACTGACAATCAGCATGGGGCCGGCCTGGGGCGGCTCACCGATCACTTCCAGCCTGATCCCCAGCAGCCGGCAGGCTAACCGGTGATAATACATGGGAAATCTCCGGGCGAGGCCGAGCCGGAGCCAGACGAAGAGTTGCTGCAGCGGCATCAGCGGCAGGGTGATGGCCGCGAACAGCGGCAGGAGAAGCCAGAAACGCATGGTGCTCAAACTCGCGTTTTTCGATGCAGAATGAGTGCATTTTCGTTGCCGCCGGTGCGCTTGTAGTAGCCTTTCCGTTGCCCCGCTTGCGCGAAGCCGAGGCTGGCATAAAGCGCCCGCGCCGCGCTGTTCGACTCCGCAACCTCCAGGAATATACTCCGCACGCCCTGGTTGAGCAACTCCTCGATGTGCCGCGCGAGCAAGCGCCGCGCCAGACCCTGGCGGCGGGCGGCGGGCCTGGTGGCGAGGGTGATGATCTCCGCCTCGTCCGCCGCCTGTCTGGTGAGCAGCAGGGCGGCCGGCTCCCCCGAGACGAGCGCCAGCCGGGCGCTGGCGCCGGGCATGGCGAGGAGCTCCGTGAAGGCGGCCGCCGTCCAGCCCTCGCTGAAGGCCTCGGCGTGGAGCGCGGCCAGCACCGGGGCGGCGGCGGCGGTGGCGGGTTCGAAGGAAACAGCATCCGCCCTTCCCGGGGACTGCGGCCTGGCGTCCGGCGGGCGGAGATAGAGCGGCGCGGGCGGCCCGTGTGGCTCACCGGCCACGGCCAGCTTCGCAAAGTTGGCGGCCACCGGAACATCGCCCGCCCGTGACCGCCGCGGATCGCCGCGCCCGGAGGCGGCGATCACCGCCTCGGCTGCTGTCCCGATGATCCAGGCGTTGCGGGGCAGGCCCGCCGCCGCTTCGGCCAGCGCCACGATGCGGGGCGGAACAACCGGCTTTGCCAAATCTTCGAATTGCGCCGCATAGCACTGGCCATTGCCGGCGGCGGCGGCCACCAGCAGCGGAAATTCCCCCGCGCCGCAATTGGCGGCAATCGCCGTCAGGCTGTCCACCCCGGTCACCGGAATGCCGCGCGCCAGGCCCAGCCCCCTGGCGAAGGAAAGCCCGATGCGAAGCCCCGTGAAGGTGCCGGGGCCGGTGGTCACCACGATCCGCTCGAGGCTTGCGAAATCCAGCGCTGCCTCGCGCATCACAGCGGCCACCATCGGCGCCAGCGCCTCGGCATGGCCGCGTTCCATGCTCGTGAAGGCGGCGGCCAGCGGCTGGCCGCGCGCGGTGTCCACGGCAGCTGCGGAACAGGCCGCCATGGCGGTGTCGATGCTGAGGATCTTCATGACGCGGCGTGATAGGCCGCCTCGCCGCGGCGCGTCAAACGGCGCGGACTTCGCTCACTTCCGGAACGAAATGCCGGAGCAGGTTCTCGATGCCGTGCTTCAGCGTCGCGGTGGAGGAGGGGCAGCCCGCGCAGGAGCCCTTCATGTTGAGATAGACCACGCCCTCGCGGAAGCCGTGGAAGGTGATGTCGCCGCCGTCCTGCGCCACCGCCGGCCGCACCCTGGTATCGAGCAGCTGCTTGATGGTGGTGACGATCTCAGCGTCACCCTCCGCGAAGAATTCCTCGGCATTGGCGGCATCCCCCGCGGCCCCGCCGGCCAGCATCGGCAGGCCGGAGAGGTAATGGTCCATGATCAGGCCCAGAATGGCGGGCTTCATGTGCTGCCATTCGGCGTCCGCCTTGGTGACGGTGATGAAATCCTGGCCGAGGAACACGCCGGACACGCCGCGCACCGCGAACAGCTTCTGCGCGAGCGGCGATTCGGCGGCGGCCTGGGCATCGCGGTAATCGCGGGTGCCACCGGGCAGCACGGGCTTGCCCGGCAGAAACTTCAGCGTGGCGGGGTTGGGTGTGGCTTCCGTCTGGATGAACATGTCCGATTCCTCTGATCGGACATCATATAGACGCAGTTTAGAATGATTTCAAACTGGATTGGAGGAGAAATCCAGTCGGGATAGCGGTTCCGGGGCATTGGTTTTAGGGGGACGTCCAACGCCATTCCCGTAGATAGCCGTGTGATCTGAGATGGTATTCACCTGACAGTCTGGCCCGCTGGTAGGGCGCGCGGACCGCAAGAGTCAAGCGCGCCCGGACCGGTGTGGCCATGCCGCTCCGATGTGGGTTTAGGATGGAGTTGCGACTTCAACCCTGAACCTCGACGGAGAACAACATGACCACGGACCAGAAGATAGCACGCCGGAAGCTTTCCTTGCTCGAGCTTGCTTCAGAACTCTCGAATGTTTCCAAGGCCTGCAAGCTG
>NZ_JBJTER010000023.1:0-19785 GCF_046093005.1 Aestuariivirga sp. | reverse complement strand
TGATCGAGCGCTGCTTCAACAAACTCAAGAACTCCCGTAGGCTTGCAACACGATACGACAAGACAACAGAAAGCTATCTCGGTTTCGTTCTCATCGCCTCAGCACGCCTCTGGTGCAGACACTTTGTCAACACCACCTAAGACGCCCAAAGCTCATAATTTTTGAGCGTTAGAACAATTTGCACAACAACAGTAGTCACCCAACAGTTGCTGTACAAGAACAGTATGTACAAGAACGGTAATCACCTGACGGTTGCCGCTCGCTGACGCGGATAAGGCGGCGAGTTATTTGTCGAGTTTCTGGGGTTCTGCTATCTGCTTCTGCTTTGGTTGAGACTTGGGTATGCCGGTGCGGAAAGCGGCCTTCGGCGTCCTGCAGTTCATGCCGCACCGCCGGGTTGCCGGTTACCGCGAATTCCACTGGTTTCAGTCGCTTCAGCCTGGCATGCAGCCCTGGCCGCTGGCCTTATCCGATCAGCCGGTCATAGTCGGCGTGGGTGCCGATCCAGAACCAGATAAGGCCATCGGGGGACTCAACGGCCAGCGTCCGGTAATTGTCGCCAACTCTGGCGGACCAATAGCGGCCGGCTTTCTTGAGCCGGAGGGACGGGTGGCGCGGGTCGGATTTCAGGAGTTCGAAGTTCTTGTCCGCGAGCCGCCTGACGTTCTCCGGCAACCGGTCATAGAGCTGCCAGAAATCCGCTGACGTGAAATGCATTATAGCGGGCGCGTCTTGCCCGCGTGGTGGCTGGCAATTGCCTGGTCCGCCAGCCTGTCAAGACGCCCGGCCCTGGCGTCGGTCTCGATCTGCTTGTCCCATAGATCGGCCTGGAACGCGGCAAACCATTGGGCAAGTTTGGCAACTTCACCGGGGGTGAGGCTGGCGATCTCCTGTTCGATTTTCTCAAGCTTGGTCATAAACGACAGAATAGCATGGACAGTGGAAGCTTTCCACAGGGCGGGGCTGCATCACCTCTTCTTCCCCCGATACGCCCGTGTGCCCGGTTTCCCCGCCGTCGAACTGGCGCGGCGTTCGCCTTTGGGCTGCGGCCAGGCGGCGGTGGCGTCCTTGATGTTGGACTGGCGCACCGTGGGATCGTCGATCACCGCGAGTTCCACGGCTTTGAGCCGCTTCACCTCGTCGCGCAGCCGGGCGGCTTCCTCGAATTCCAGGTTGGCGGCGGCCTCGCGCATGCGCTTTTCCATGTCGGCCAGCACCTTCGCCAGATTGTGGCCCACCAGCGGCGCGCCGTCTTCCATCAGGCCGGCGTCGGCGCGCACATGGTCCTGCTCGTAGACGCTCTTCAGGATGTCGCCGATGTTCTTCTTCACCGATTGCGGGGTGATGCCATTGGCCTTGTTGTAGGCCGTCTGCTTGGCGCGGCGGCGGTCGGTTTCGGCGATCGCCCGCTCCATCGAGCCGGTGATGCTGTCGGCATAGAGGATCACCCGGCCATCGACGTTGCGCGCGGCGCGGCCGATGGTCTGAATGAGCGAGGTCTCGGAGCGCAGGAAGCCTTCCTTGTCGGCGTCGAGAATGGCGACGAGCGCGCATTCCGGAATGTCCAGTCCCTCGCGCAGGAGGTTGATGCCCACCAGCACGTCGAAGGCGCCGAGCCGCAGATCGCGGATGATCTCGATGCGCTCCAGCGTGTCGATGTCGGAATGCATGTAGCGCACCCGGATGCCCTGCTCATGCATATATTCCGTGAGGTCCTCGGCCATGCGCTTGGTGAGCGTGGTGACCAGCACGCGGTAGCCCTTGAGGGCGGTTTCCTTGCACTCGGCCACCAGATCGTCGACCTGGTCCTTCACCGGGCGGATGTCCACCGGCGGATCGATGAGGCCGGTCGGGCGGATCACCTGCTCGGCGAAGACGCCGCCCGTCTGTTTCATCTCCCAGCCGCCGGGGGTGGCCGAGACGCAGACGGTCTGCGGCCGCATCGCGTCCCATTCCTCGAAGCGGAGCGGCCGGTTGTCGATGCAGGAGGGGAGCCGGAAGCCATATTCGGCGAGCGTCGCCTTGCGGTTGAAGTCGCCCCTGAACATGCCGCCGATCTGCGGAATGGTGACGTGGCTTTCATCCACGAACACCAGCGCGTTGTCGGGCAGATATTCGAACAGGGTGGGCGGCGGCTCGCCCGGCTTGCGGCCCGTGAGATAGCGCGAATAATTCTCGATGCCGGCGCAGGAGCCGGTGGCCATCATCATCTCGATGTCGAACATGGTGCGCTGTTCGAGGCGCTGGGCCTCCAGCAGGCGGCCGGCCGCGTTGAACTCGTTGAGCCTGAGGCGCAGGTCGTTCTTGATGCGGGCCACCGCCTGTTCCAGCGTCGGCTTCGGCGTCACGTAATGCGAATTGGAATAGACCTTGATCTGGTCGAGCTCGGCCATTTTCTGGCCGGTGAGCGGATCGAATTCGGAAATCTGCTCGATCTCGTCGCCGAACATCGAGAGACGCCAGGCGCGGTCCTCGAAATGCGAGGGGAACAGCTCCACCGTGTCGCCGCGCACCCGGAAAGCGCCGCGCACGAAATTCTGGTCGTTGCGGCGGTAATGCAGCGCCACGAGATCGGCCAGCAGCTGGCGCTGGGCGATGCGCTGGCCCTTGTTCAGCGCGAAGGCCATGGCCGAATAGGTCTCGACGTCGCCGATGCCGTAGATGCAGGAGACCGAGGCCACCACCACCACGTCGTCGCGCTCGAGGAGCGAGCGCGTGGCGGAATGGCGCATGCGGTCGATCTGCTCGTTGATGGCCGATTCCTTCTCGATATAGGTGTCGCTCCTCGGCACATAGGCCTCGGGCGTGTAGTAGTCGTAATAGGAGACGAAATACTCCACGGCGTTTTCCGGGAAGAAGCTCTGGAACTCGCCATAGAGCTGGGCGGCCAGCGTCTTGTTGGGCGCGAGGATCAGGGCCGGGCGCTGGGTGGCCTCGATCACCTTGGCCATGGTGAAGGTCTTGCCCGAGCCGGTGACGCCCAGCAGCACCTGGTCACGCTCGTGGCGGGCCACACCGGCCACCAGCTCGGCGATGGCCTGCGGCTGGTCGCCCCGCGGCGCGAACTCGGAGACGATGCGCAGCCGCTTGCCCGGCGCCTTGGGCGGCTTCGGCGGCTTGACCGGCGTGAAACCGGCGAGCGGCACGAACTCCGGGCGCAACGGCCCAAGCCCGCCGGTGAAGGGTTCGGCGGAGCCGTCGATGAGCGGCTGCGGTGCTTCCGCGAAGCCGCCGTCCTGGCGTGAGTGTCCCATGACCGGCCAGATATAGACGCTGCGGGCGGTCAGGCCAAGCGCGATAGCCAAACCCAGCGCGGTCTGGCATGACAGCGGCGCATGAACTACCGCCACGCCTATCACGCCGGAAACCACGCCGATGTGCTGAAGCACACGGTGCTGGTGCGGCTTATCGAGCACATGAAGAAAAAGCCGAAGCCGTTCCGGCTGATCGATGCCCATGCCGGGGCCGGTGTCTATGACCTTGCCGGGATCGAGGCCGGCAAGACCGGCGAATCGCAGGGCGGCATCGGCAAGCTGGAAGCGCCCTTCGATCAGGAAACCGAGGCGCTGCTTCAGCCTTATCGGGCGGTGCTGGCGGCGCTCAACCCGCAAGGCGGCCTGCGCTATTATCCGGGCTCGCCGGACCTGGCGCTGCGGCTGATGCGCGATGATGACCGCCTCACCGCCAACGAGTTGCACCCGCAGGACGCGATTGTTCTCGAGCGGCATTTCCTGCGCGAGCCGCGCGCTGACGTCACCAGCATGGATGCCGAAACCTGCCTCAAGGCCAGGCTGCCGCCGCCGGAGCGGCGCGGCATCATCCTCATCGACCCGCCCTATGAGGCGGCGAACGAGGCGGAGAAATCGGTCCGCATGCTGGCGCAAGGCCTGCAGCGCTTTGCCCAGGGCATCTTCGTGCTGTGGTATCCGCTGAAGGCCGATGCGACGGCGGAGACCGTGCTGGCGGGTGTTGCCGGGCTTGGCGCGGATGCGGTGCTGAAGGTGGAACTCCGGGTGCGGGAGGCCTTCGCGGGCGGCGGGCTTGCTGGCTCCGGCCTCGCCATCGTCAACACGCCCTGGCGGCTCGACGCGGAGCTGCGGGTGATGATTCCCGCCCTTGCCGGACGGATGGGCCTCGGCAACTGGGGCCAGGCCACGGTCGCGTGGATTTCACCGCCCAAATGAGGGCCTGAAACCGCCTCCAATGTGTCGCGCCCGCTGCGGCTTGACCTCGCGGGGGGCGGATGTCAAACCCCCGGCCATGACCGACACCGCCCACATCCGCAATTTCTCCATCATTGCCCATATCGACCATGGCAAATCGACGCTGGCCGACCGGCTCATCCAGCTGTGCGGCGCGGTTTCCGACCGCGAGATGGTGGACCAGATCCTCGATTCGATGGACCTTGAGCGCGAGCGCGGCATCACCATCAAGGCCAATACGGTGCGCCTCGACTATACGGCGAGGAACGGCGAGAAATACGTGCTCAACCTGATCGACACGCCGGGGCATGTGGACTTCGCCTATGAAGTGTCGCGCTCGCTCGCCGCCTGCGAGGGCTCGCTCCTTGTGGTTGACGCGAGCCAGGGTGTGGAGGCCCAGACGCTGGCCAATGTCTACCAGGCCATCAACAACAATCACGAGATCGTGCCGGTCCTCAACAAGGTCGATCTTCCCGCCGCCGAACCGGACCGGGTGCGCCAGCAGATCGAGGATGTGATCGGCATCGACGCCTCGGACGCGATTCCGATTTCCGCCAAGACCGGCGTCGGCGTGCCCGACGTGCTCGAGGCCATCGTCCACCGGCTGCCGCCGCCCCGGGGCGAGCGCAACGCGCCGCTGAAGGCGCTGCTCGTCGACAGCTGGTATGACCCTTATCTCGGCGTCGTGGTGCTGGTGCGCATTGTCGACGGCGTGATGAAGAAGGGGATGAAGGTCAGGCTCGTCTCGACCGACGCCGTCTACCAGATCGACCGGCTCGGCGTGTCGAGGCCCAAGAAGGAAAGCGTTGACGCGCTGGGACCAGGCGAGATTGGCTTCTTCACCGCCTCGATCAAGCAGGTGGCCGACACCAGGGTGGGCGATACCGTCGCCGACGAGAAGAACCTCGACGTGACGCCGCTGCCCGGCTTCCGCCCGGCGCAATCGGTGGTGTTCGCGGGCTTCTTCCCCGTCGACGCGGCGCGCTTCGAGGACCTGCGCGACGCCATGGGCAAGCTGCGCCTGAACGACGCCAGCTTCAGCTATGACATGGAAACCTCGGCCGCGCTGGGCTTCGGCTTCCGCTGCGGCTTTCTCGGCCTGCTCCATCTCGAAATCATCCGTGAACGGATCGAACGCGAGTTCAACGTCGACATCATCACCACCGCGCCCTCCGTCATCTACAAGGTGAACCTGCGCGATGGGAGCCAGATCGAGCTGCATAATCCGGTCGATCTGCCCGACCAGACCCTGATCGAATCGATCGAGGAGCCGTGGATCGAGGCCACCATCCTGGTGCCGGACGATTATCTGGGCGCCATCCTCAAGCTCTGCGAGGACCGGCGCGGCCGCCAGAAGCAGCTGACCTATGCCGGAAGCCGCGCCATGGTCGTCTATGAGCTGCCGCTGAACGAGGTGGTGTTCGATTTCTATGACCGGCTGAAATCCGTCTCGCGCGGCTATGCCTCCTTCGACTACAAGATGATCGGCTATGAGGAGGGCGACCTCGTGCGCCTCGGCATCCTGGTCAATGCCGAGCCGGTCGACGCGCTGGCGATGATCGTGCACCGCGGCCGGGCCGAGCAGCGCGGCCGGGTGATGTGCGAGAAGCTGAAGGACCTGATCCCCCGCCACATGTTCCAGATTCCGATTCAGGCGGCGATCGGCGGCAAGATCGTGGCCCGCGAAACGCTGTCGGCGCTGCGCAAGGACGTGACCGCCAAGTGCTATGGCGGCGACATCAGCCGCAAGCGCAAGCTTCTGGACAAGCAGAAGGAAGGCAAGAAGAAGATGCGGCAGTTCGGCAAGGTCGAGATTCCGCAGGAGGCCTTCATCTCGGCGCTGAAGATGGATGCGAATTAGCATTGTAAGCGTTCAATTGCGGGCATCTCGCGCCACATAGTGCTCACGAGGCCCGGACGTGATGCAGGCATTGTCTTCCGTCCGCCACGAAGAGGACGGCCTGGTAGAGCTGGTCTTCCTGTCGTTCATTGCGGGCGCTGGAGCGAAGAGGATGCCGCTGTCGCGCCGTTCCCCGTCTCGTCATGGCCGGGCTTGACCCGGCCATCATCACGGGTGCTGGAGCGAAGAGGATGCCACGGTCGCGCCGTGGCATGACGAATTTGTGGAGGTTTCCCCCGCTCGTCATGGCCGGGCTTGACCCGGCCATCATCACAGACGCTGCGGCCAGAGAAGATGTCACGGTCAAGCGGTGGCATGCGGAGGTTGAGAGACCGGACCTCGCCAGCCCCGATCAGCCCACGAGCCGCCTTGCCGTGCGCAGCGCCGAGATATCCGGTACGCCGGTCACCAGCGCCGGCCGGAAATGACGGGTGAAGGCGTCTGTCGCCTTGCGGGTGCGCTCATCTACGAGGCCGGTGATGGCGATGTCGTAGCCATAGGCTGAGAGCAGCCGCTGGAATTCCAGGAGCCCGGCGGTGGAAAGCGGCGCCGCGTCGGGCTCCGCGGGTGGCGTCCAATGGCCGATGCCTTGCGCATGCAGGAAGCGCCAGTGGAAGCGCTCGCCAGGGTCGATCTTGCGGCCCGGCGCTACATCGGAATGAGCGAGCACATGCCGCGGCGGAATGGCGTGGCGGCTCATGATATCCAGGCACAGACCGGCCACCGCTTCCATCTGCGGCCGCGGAAAATCGCGGTAGAACGGCCCATGGCCGGGATTGTGGAGTTCGATGCCGATCGAACGCGAGTTGGTGTCGGTCTCGCCTTTCCAAAAGGAAGCGCCGGCATGCCAGGCGCGGAACTCCTCGCCCACCATGGCGGTGATCGTGCCGTCCTCGTCGACGAGATAGTGGCAGGAGACCTTGCCATCAGCGCCGCACAGCAAATCGCAGGCCGCCGCGGCGCTGTCCATGCCGGTGTAATGCAGAACGATCATATCGACGGCGCGGCCATGCCGCCGCGGCTCGAAATTGACGGCCGCGCGGCGGCGCATGGGCGGCGCCTTGCCGGTCACGGGGCGCGTTCCTTCATGATGCGGGCATAGGCGGCGTTCACCTTCTGCAGGCGCTCGGTGGCGATGGCGATCATTTCGGCGGGAACGCCGGCGGCGATGTGACGGTCCGGGTGATAGTCGCGCACCAGTTCGCGGTAGCGGCGGCGGATCGCTTCCGTCGTGGCATCACGCGGAACGCCGAGGATCAGATAATCGTCGTGCCGCGGGCTCGCCACGTGCCTCGCCCGGATGCGGGCGAAGTCAGAGTCCGAAAAACCGAAGACGCGGGCTACGTCGGCGAGCAGGCCATTCTCATCCGGGTGGAAGGCGTTGTCGGCCTTGGCGATGTGGAACAAACCGTCCAGCACGTCTTCAAGGATTTCATGGCGGGCCTCGAACAGCCGGGCGATCTGGCGCGCATAGGTCTCGTAACCGGCCACATCCTGCTTGGCGAGGTTGAACACCCTGGCCACGCCGGCAAGTTCGCTCTCCGGCACCTGAAAAACCTGCTTGAAGGCCTTGATCTCGTCCGCGGTGACCACGCCATCGGCCTTGGCCATCTTGGCCCCGAGCGCTATCATGCCGATGGTGAAGCCGACCGATTTCTCCGGCGGCGTGGGATTGCTGGCGGCGAGCGCTTGCAGGAAGGCGCCAACCGATGCGCCGATGGCGGAGAGGGTTTCGGTGATGCGTATCCAGACCGACATGCCGGGCGAGGCGCCGGAGGCCTCAGCGTTGCTTGAAGTAATAGGTCATGTTGAACACCGGCACGTCGACGTCCTGCTGCGAGGCCAGCAGGCGCTCCACATGCCAGGCGCGGCCAGCCGTCCACACGGTGACCCAGACGACCGGAACGATGCCAGCGGCCATCACCGCATACGTGACAAAGTCGGGAACGCCGATGAGCTTGGCGAAGGCCCAGACGGTGGCGACCATGGCCGAGCCGGTGAAGCACAGCATCAGTAAGGTGGCGCCGACCGCGGCCATCAGGCCGCCCGCCCGGCTGAAGCCTTGCGAACCGGCCTTTGGAGGGGCCTCGGGCTTAATGATTTCCTGATCCATGGCGGCTGATATGCGCTGGATGGCCGGGAATTGCAACAGCGCCGCCGGAGCCCGAATCGGCTATTGACGGAGGTCAAGGCGGGTGCCGGTCGGCCTGGCCATGCTGATGGCGATCGAGGGAGACATGCGATGCTGAACAAATGGGCAATAGCGGCGATGATAGCGGTTCTGGCGGTGGGTGGCGTGGGGCACGCGGATGCGAATGGCACGTCGGCCAACACCTTGCTCAGCGAAGGCGTGAGCCTGGAGTTGGGCGAGCGGGACTTCATCAATTACTGCGCCGCCTGCCATGGCGTGGGCGCCAGGGGCGACGGCACCATCGGCGAATTCCTGACCCTGGCAGTGCCCGATCTTACGGAGCTTTCGAAGCGCGATGGCGGCCAGTTTCCCGAGGCGCGGGTGACGGAGGTGATCGACGGCCGCGCCGAGGTTAAGGTGCACGGCATGCGCGACATGCCAGTGTGGGGCGACTGGTTCGACGCCGAAGCGGCCTCCCTTGACATTGACCGCAAGGCGCGCGAACTGATCGTCAATGACCGGATCGCCTCGCTGGTGCTCTACCTCAAGAGCATCCAGGCGCCGTAGGAGACCCTCGGCGGAAGCCAACCGCCCTCGCCTCTCCCTCCCCTCCCCCCGGCGCGCGGCCAGGAGATTGGAAAGCGCTACGGCGGAGCCGGTTCTCTTTCCTCAGGCCGGGCAGTTGTCGCCAGCGCCGCTGGCGAGCGCGCGCCATTCAGCCGAGCATTGGATGGAAGAGCACAGGAAGCCGGCCAGAGTGCGGGACGGAACGGCATGGGCCAGATTCAGCGGCTTGCCGGTGTTGTTGTCATACAGCGTGCTCACCACCATGCCGGCCAGATTGCCATTGGCATCGAACAGCGGGCCTCCGGATTCGCCCTTCTGGGTTGAAAGCCGCAGCACCATGGCGTCAGGGTAGCCGAACTTGGCGTCAGCGCCGCTGTAACGCACGGTCTGGCCAAAACTCTGCGATTCGAACTCGCCCAGCCGCGCGGTATCTCCCTGCTCATGCGGGCGGCCCAGGGAATAGACGAAGGCGCCCCGCGCCAGGCACTTGTTGTCGGCGGGCGTCACCGCCTTGCCGGAAAAGCCCCGCAGCCGGATGATGGCCATGTCGTTGCCCGCGTTCAGCGCCACCACATCGCCGGAATAGACGCGGCCGTTGGCGGCGCGGACCGACACCACGTTGCCTTCGCGCTTGGCGACATGGGCTGCCGTCATCACATAGCCGGTCCCGTCAACCACAAAGCCGCTGCCCGAGGCGACGGGCCTGCCGCGGCGGTTGTCCTTGTCCTGCGCATCCGGGGCGACCGTCTTTGAGACGATGATGGTCACATAGCTCGGCCCCGAGCGGCGCACCAGCCGGGCTACCTGCTCCGTGCTGGCCGTCGCTTCGCCCGGCGGCACGGAAGTTTGCTGCACATTGAAGTTGCGGCTTTCAAGGTCCACGCCCCCTCCGGACTCGCAGGCGGCAAGCACCAGCGCGAGGCAGCAGAGAATGAACGGCGGACGACGGAAAGTAAGCATGAAATGACCGATCAGCGATCTTCTTAGCACAGAATAGGGCGCTGAAATGGCGCGCGACAGGCAATAGCAAAAGAAAACGGCCCGCCGAAGCGGGCCGTTCACACAGAGATGAATCTCGATTAGAAGCGCCAGACCGACACGAAGTCAACCTGGAAGTTCTGGTTGGTGAATTCGAGATCACCAGCCGGATCGCCTTCCAGCTCGAAGGAGCCGTCGGTCTTGTTCTCCCAGTACTCGGCTTCGATACCGAGGGTCAGCTGATCGACGGGATCGTAGTAGATGCCGCCCAACACGCCCCAAGAGGTGCGGTCGAGATCGGTATCGAACGTATCCGTACCGTCCGACAGCTCGGCATTGTCTCCGTCACGGGACTTGTAACCGGCGCCGATTTCAGCGTGGATCGAGTCCGACAGGTTGGCCGAGGCCAGACCTGAAATGCCCCACCACGACTGATTGATCGGGAGCGCATTGGTGATTTCACCACCATTCGGGCTGGAGTTGGAGGCCACCAGTTCGAAGGGGCCTTCACCGAAGGCCGCGCCGAGAGACAGCGAGGCCATGTCGCCGAGCGAGAACGCCAGGCCAGCGCCGATCTGCCAGAGCGCATCACCGCCGAAGGGGCTTTCCTCGCGGTCGCGCCAAACGCCGGAGACCTCGCCATTCACGACGTCGCCAGAGTACTTGACCTCACCGGCGGCGCCCAGCTGGGTGCCGTGAGCGGGCGTGTTGCCGCCGTTGCCAACCCAGCCCGAGTTCACAGTCGCGTCTTCGACGGCGAGGGCCATCGAGAACGGACCGGAGGCGTAGGACAGACGCAGCTGCGTCGTGTCGCCGGGGTTGAAGCCGACATCAGCGCTGTCGGTCAGGTAGCAGGTGCAGGCGCCATCATAGCCGTAGCCGATGTTGCCCAGCGAACCGGCATAACCGCCGCCGAAGGTGAGTTCCGGCGTCATCGACCAATAGCCCCAGGCTACGTCGGAATAGACGTCGCCGCTGCCGTTGCCGTCGAAGTTGGCGCGCAGACGGATGTCCACGCCCACTTCGCCGACCGCGGTGTCGGTCGAGGCCTTCACACGCAGCTGGCCGCGGGCCGGAATGTCGGTGTCGTCGGAGTCTGTGCTGCCAGAGACCTCAAGTTCCTCACCGTTGGCGTCTTTCAGTGACAGATCGTCTTTGGTATTGACGTAGCGGACACCGGCGCGGGCGTAGCCCGACCAGCTGATGGTGGCGCCAGCCGGGGCGTCAGCCGTCGGCAGGACGCTGATGTAGGTCGCCTCATTGCCGTAGCCGGCAGCTTCCTGAGAGGTCAGCGGCAGACCGGGGGTCTCAGACCGGGGGCCCTCAGAGATGGTGAGCAGGCTGTAGCCGGCGGGAACCGCGGGAGCGGCTTCCATGGCAGCCACACGGGCATTGAGGGTTTCGATCTGGGCCTTGAGGGCGTCAAGATCGTCAGCGTGAGCGGCAGCGGAGGTGACAGCGAGAGCCGCACCACCCATAAGCGCCAGCTTAATCGATTTCATATTTGGTTCTCCCAAGCTTGGAGTTTGAGTAGCTCCCCCCATCCCCTGCAAACGGATCCGGAAGGAATGCTCGACGAGGTCGGGCATGCAATCGTTGTCTACTGAAACCGATTGCCGGTCAACGAGAGACGGGGGGCCAGAGGCCACTTTGCAGCGCGATGTGACTCAATTGCCACAGTGAGAATTGGCCCGCCACCGCCGCAGACCAGGGCGAAAAGCTTATTACTATCAAGTTTTTAAACAGACAAAGGGTAAGCTGACCAGCTCCCGGGCCAGGCCAGCGGCGTATCGGCGGCGACCGGCAACGACTGCAATCCAACGCCGTTAACCATTGTGCAACTCTGGCTTGCCCGCCGAATCATCAAACCGCGCAGACCGCTTGTGCGGCGGCAGCAGACCCCGCGCCCAGCCATGGGCCGGATGGTCCCACGCCTGGCAGACAACAAAAAACGGCCCGCCGAAGCGGGCCGTTCCTCAGAGGATCGTGGCAGGATCAGAAGCGCCAGACGGTGACGAAATCGACCGAGAAGTTGGTCGGATCGGACGTCACCCGGAACTCCTCACCGGCCTCATTGGTGATGTCCGCCGACTCATTGGTGGAATAGTATTCCGCTTCGATACCCAGCGTCAGCTGGTCGACCGGATCATAATAGAGGCCACCGAGCACCGCCCACTGATCCCAGTCGATGCCGTCGGTCGTGAGGAGACCAGCCTCAACAGTTTCGATCGAGGCGCTGTCTCCGTCGCGGCTCTTGTAGCCGACTGCGGCTTCAGCATGGATCGCATCCGTCAGGTTGGCCGAGATCAAGCCGGACACACCCCACCAGGACTGATTGTAGGGGATCGCAGAGGTGATTTCGCCAGCATCATTGCTGCCGCTGCCGGCCACCGACTCGAACGGACCTTCACCGAAGGCGCCCGCCAGCGACAGCGTGGCGATGTCGCCCAGGGAGAACGCCATACCGGCACCGATCTGCCAGAGGTCAGTCCAGTCGGCCTCATACTCCGTTCCGTCAACGGTCGCCTTGTTGTCGTCGCGCGCGCGCCACACGCCGGCGATTTCACCGTTGAAGATATCGCCGGAGTACTTGATCTCGCCGGCGGCGCCGAGCTTGTTGGCATGAATACCCTCGTTGCCGGAGTCGCCGACAAACGCGCCGTTGATCGATGCGTCTTCCAGCGCGGCGGCCATCGAGAACGGACCCGAGGCGTAGGACAGACGGAACTGCGTCACGTCGCCGGGGTTGAAGGCCACGTCCGCATTGTCGGTGTAGTAGCAGGTGCAGGCGCCGTCATAGCCGTAGCCGATGTTGCCCAGCGAACCGGCATAACCGCCGCCGAAGGTGAGTTCCGGCGTCATCGACCAATAGCCCCAGGCTACGTCGGAATAGACGTCGCCGTTGCCGTTACCGTCGAAATTGGCGCGCAGACGGATGTCCACGCCCACTTCGCCGACCGCCGTGTCGGTGGAAGCCGTTACGCGGATCTGACCACGGGCCAGCACATCCGTATCGTCGGAGTCACCGGAATCTTCCGGCTCAACCTCTTCCCCGGTCTCCTTGTTCTTGACCTTGAAGTCGGTCGTGGAGTCCTTGTAGACCAGACCAGCCCGGGCATAGCCTGACCAGGTGATGGTGGCGCCAGCCGGGGCGTCAGCCGTCGGCAGAACGCTGATGTAAGTCGCCTTGTCGCCAAACGCGGCAATGGTCGACGCCGTGTCGTTCAGGCCGGGGGTGACGACCCGCGGACCTTCCGAAATGGCCAGCAGGCTGTAACCGGCGGGAACCGCGGGTGCGGCTTCCATGGCGGCCACACGGGCATTGAGGGTTTCGATCTGGGCCTTGAGGGCATCAAGATCGTCAGCGTGAGCAGCAGCGGAGGTTACGGCGAGAGCCGCACCGCCCATGAGCGCCAGCTTAATTGACTTCATTATGGTTCTCCCAAGCTTGGAGTTTGAGTAGCCCCCCATCCCCTGCAAACGGATCCGGAAGGAATGCACGATCAGATCGGGCATGGCGTTGTTGTCATCTCAAACGGCCGAATAAGCAACTTTCGAATGCATATTGATGCCCAGTTTGTCGCCCGTCGTTGCGCGAATGCCACAGTTTTGCGGCTGAAAAAGATAATGAAATCAATTTCATAGACTGAAGTGTATATGAAAACGATTGTTGGTCCCGCCCAAATCCTGATTCGCCTGGCGCTGATTTGCGTTCGCGCACGATGCAACTGAAAGGCTCGGTTTCAGTCAGGCCGGTTCTTGATCCGGGTTATTGCGAGCGGGCGGATGGCGGGCGCGGGATGGATCAGGCAGCGCGGCTGAGGTGCCCCAGCCCCAGAACCCGGCAAATGGCATAGACCAGTTCGGCGCGGTTCAGGGTGTAGAAATGGAAATGCGTCACGCCTTCGCGGCGCAGCGCATCAACCTGTTCCGCGGCCACCATGGCGGCCACCAGGTTGCGGGTTTCGGGATCATCGTCCAGGCCCTCGAAGCGGCGGGCCAGGGCCGGTGGAATATGCGCGCCGCATTTGGCCGCGAATTCGCTCACCCGCGTGAAGGAGGTGATGGGCAGGATGCCCGGCACCAGCTCGATGCCGATGCCGCGCGCGGCGATGCGGTCGCGCAGCCGCAGGAAGAAGGGGTTATGAAAGAAGAACTGCGAGATGGCGCGGGTTGCGCCATGCTCCGCCTTGTCGGCCATGAAGGCCAGGTCTTCCTCAATCGACACCGACTCGGGGTGACGTTCGGGATAGGCCGAGACCGAAATCTCGAAATCTCCCAGCGCGCGGATGCCGCGCACCAGATCGGCGGCGTTGCGATAGCCTTCGGGGTGCGGTGTGAAGCGATTGCCCAACCCGCCTGGCGGATCGCCGCGCAAGGCCACGATGTGGCGGACGCCCGCCGCCGCGAAATCCCTGACCGTGGCATCGACCTCCGCCCGGCTTGCGCCGACGCAGGTCAGATGCGCGGCGGGCTTGAGGCCGGTGCGCTGGGCGATGCGGGCGGCGGTGGCCAGGGTGCGCTCCCGCGTTGTGCCGCCGGCGCCATAGGTAACGGAGACGAAACGCGGCGCCACGGTTTCGAGCTTGGCGATGGTGCGCCAGAAACCGTCCTCGGCTTCGGGTTTTGGCGGAAAGAACTCGAAGGACACGGAGATGCCGGAAACGTCCTCGGCGAAAGCGATCATCTGACGCGATCTTTCCTGGTGGGGGCCGCCTGCGCGGGTTCAGGCGCGGTGGCGAGCCAAAGCGAAACGGTGAGGCCCTTGCCCTGCGGCCGCCACGGCGGCGGCAGCACATCGTGCTGGGCAAGCGCGAGGCCGGCGCGCGCCAGCCATTGCGCCATCTGCTCGGCGGCAATGCCAAGGCGGCGATGGGCGTGTTCGGCGCGCAGCTCGTCAAGCTCATGAGGCGCGAAATCGACGATCAACAGGCGGCCGCCCGGCTCCAGAATACGCGCCGCCTCTGCCAGCGCCCGGGCGGGGTCTTCAAGAAAGTGCATCACCTGGTGGATGGTGACGAAATCGGCAAAACCATCGGGAAAAGGCAGGGCATAAATCTCGCCGTGCCGCACCTGGGCATGGCGGACGCCGTCCTTTGCAAGGTTGACCCGGGCGATGGCCAGCATGTCGCGGCTCGAATCGATGCCGATCGATTGCTGCGCGCGGGCGACAAACCGGCGCAGCACCGCGCCAGTGCCGGTGCCGAGGTCGACATGCAGGCGGATCGAATCGCTTCCCGCCAGGCGGACCATGGCCTGCTCAACGTCTTCTTCGCGGACATGCAGCGACCGCAACTGCTCCCAGCGCGCAGCATTCTCGGCGAAATAGCGGGCGGCGGCCTCGGCCCGGCGGGCGCGAATCTCCTCCAGACGCGCCAGGTCGCCGGCCAGCACCGGATCGGCGCCGGGCAGCAGGTCGACGATGGCGCGGGCCAGGGCCGCGCCCATGTCCTGCTCGCGCAGCCGGAACAGCACCCAGTTTCCGTCCTTGTGGCGGCTGATCAGCCCGGCTTCGGCCATCAGCTTGAGGTGGCGGCTGACGCGCGGCTGGCTCTGGCCCAGGATCTGGGTCAGTTCGCTGACATTGGCCTCGCCATGGGCCAAAATGAACAGGATACGCACCCGCGTGGCTTCGGCGGCGGCGCGCAGTCCCGACAGTAACTCATCCATCTCGCCAATCCTTATAATCATATAAACATATCTTTATATGAATTGCAACGGCACCCATGAAGAAATCTTTCAAGCCATTTGTGACGCAAGGTTTTGTTGAGCAGCATCTTGCATTTGCGCAGATTTTCACCACTATTAAGACAGGGGCCACTATCGCGCTGGCCCTGAGATGGAGGTTCGATGAGCGTTGGGGATGACTGGCGGCTGAGCAAACGTCAGCTGCTGATCACAGCTGCGGCAGCGTTCCTGGGGATGAACGGGCCGGCAGCGGCGAGTACGGCGGCTGAGGACTATGTCACCCGCATCGCCAAGGACGTGATGAATCTTGCCAATCAAGGAAAGAAAGGACCAGCGCTGCGTTCCAAGTTCGCGGCGCTGATGAACCGTTACGTTAACATCAAAGCCATCGCCGATTATGCGCTGGGCCCCTATGCGAGGAAGCTGCCCGCCGGCAAGCGTGAAGAATTCTACCAGCTGGTGAGCAACTACGCCGCGGCGCTGTTCGTCTATTACGTGGAGGATTTCCGCGGCACAGAGCTGGAAATCGTCTCTACCAGTAAGCAGGGCAAATTTACGGTGATCCAGAGCCAGATTACCGGCAGCGGCGGGCGCGAGCAGGTGCGCTGGCGGCTGGCGTCGTCAGGCGGCGGGTTCCGGGTCAATGACGTCAACATCAAGGGCGTGTGGCTGACCATCGCCATGAAGGACAGGTTCAGCAAGGTGCTGAAAGCCTCCAAAGGCGATTTCGGCCCGCTGTTCGCGGAACTGCGCGAGGCGGAAACCTGGTAGCTTCGGGCCGGCCGTGTTGACGGCCCCCGATCGTCTCCGATATGCGAAGTGGAGATGATCTGCGGAAAGCGAATCATGCCGAAACTCCGGTTATCCAAGCAGGCGGTCTTGACGCGCCGCGCCGCGCTCACCGGCGCGCTTTCGCTGCTGGCCGCGCCAGCACTGGCGGCAGCCTCGGGTCCGGCGCTCTCCTACATGCGCAAAGTGGCGAAGGACATGCTCAACGCCCACCGCCAGGGTACGGTGGCCAGCTTTAAGCGCGCCATTCTCCGCCACGCCGACGTGGCGGGCATCGCCGATTACTCCCTTGGCCAATACCGTTCCAAGCTGCCAGCCGGGCAGAAGAAGGCCTATTACGCCGGAACCGCCACGTTCATGGCGCGCTATTTCGCCGACCAGTCACGCGAATATGTGGTCGCCAAATATGAGATCGGCGAGGCCAGGGAAGACGGCAAGGACGTGAACATCCAGACCAAAGTGTTCCTGATGAACGGCCAGTCCTATACGGTCGTGTGGCGTCTGTCGCCAAGCGGCGGCGGTTTCAAGGTGGCGGACGCCAAAGTCCTGGGCTTCTCGCTGATTTATCTGCAGCGCGGCATTTTCACATCGTTTCTCTCGAAGCGGAACGGCAACGTGGCGGAGCTCGTGGCGGCGCTCAACCGTTAGAAGAGAACCGGCACGGCGGTGTTCGGCCGCGATGCCGGGGGTAATCGCTCGATGAAGACCGCGAACAGCCATGTGGCGCATGGGCGGCGGACCGCCGCGCACTGGGGCCGCGGGCGATCAGTTATTCGCATCTCAAACCACACAATGCTCATCATGCCCGGACTTGATCCGGGCATGTTCTTGCCGCCGCCGCGAAGAGGATTGCCAGCTCAAGCCGGGCAATGACGCGAGTGTTTGCTTGGAACACCTGCATTCAATCGATCACCCGCCGCTCTAACCCTTATCCACCGCCGCCAGCCAGCGGTCGATGGCGGCGAGGCTCTCCGGCTCATCGAGAAACGGCACGTGGCCGCGGTTCTTCACGGTCACGCTGTCCAGTCGCCTGAGGTGCGCGTGCATGGCCGTCACGGTCGCGGCGCTCAGGATGTCGGAGTTCTCTCCCCGCACCACGAGGGCGGGCACATTCGCCAGCAGACCGGCCAGCTTCCAGAGTTCCGGCACTTTTCCGGCTTCGATGTCGGAAGCGCTTGGGAAGGTGGCAGCCAGGGCGGGGTCGTAATCGGCGCGCAACACGCCGGCCTCCTCGCGGAAGAGACGCTGGGCGAAAGCCAGCCATTGTGCCTCGCTGAGGCCGGGAAAGCCGGGATTGGCGGCTTTCACCGCCGCCACCGCCTGTTCCCAGGTCGAAACCGTCCGGTCCTCGCCCAGATAGCCGCGGATGCGCAGCAGGCCTGCCGTTTCAGCCCGCGGGCCGATGTCATTGAACAACACGCCGGCCATGCGCGGCATGGCGCGCGCCGCCATCACCATCGCCGCGATGCCGCCGCGCGAGGTGCCGATCACCGCGAAGCGCGCGATCCCCAGCCGGTCGATTACCGCAAGCGTATCGGCCACCTCCTGATCGGGCCGGTAGGTGGCGGGATCGGCCCGGCCGCTCCGGCCGCGGCCACGGAAATCGATCGTGACCACCCGGCGGGTCTCCGCGAGACGGGGCGCTAGGGTCTCGAAGTCCCTTGAATTGCGGGAGAAGCCCGGAAGGCAGATGGCGGGCGTCAGGGGTGAACCTGGCGGCCCATAGTCTCGCGCATAAAGGCGGGTGCCGTCGGCGGCGGTGACAAAATGCTCGGTGAACGGCAAAGCCGGGCTCAGTCGCAGCCGGTGATCAGGCTGGTCAGCGACTTGCGCGCGCAGTCCGGCTCCGCCGGTTTCTCCGCCTCGCTGGCAATCTCGGCCGGCGCCGAGGTCGACGCCACGCTGAGGCTGTCGGTGCGCGCGCCGCGCATCAGATCCGCCGTCATTGGCCGCACCGTCTTGGGGGCGAGCCTGGAGCGGTAGATATGAAGGTTCTGCATGACCTTCTGCACATATTGCCGGGTTTCCTGGAACGGGATCGATTCGACCCAGTCGATCGGATCAACCTCGCCGGCGCGGAAATCGCCATATTCCGCCAGCCATTCGCGCACGCGGCGCGGCCCGGCATTATAGGCCACCAGCGTGAGCACGTAGGAGCCACCGTAGTCGGCAATGAGATCGCCGAGATGGGCGGCGCCAAGCTTCACATTGTATTCGGGGTCCATCAGCTGGTCCGGAGAATGCTTGATGCCGTGCTGCTTGGCGATCAGCTTGGCGGTACCGGGCATGATCTGCATCAGGCCCTGGGCGCCGACCCGGCTGCCGGCCTTGGGGTTGAATTCGCTCTCCTGCCGGGCCAGCGCGAACACCAGCGGCCGTTCGACCGGCTTGCCGATCTGCTTCCAGTCCGGCAGCGCGCGGATCGGATAGCCCCACGAGTCGATGTCGATGTTGCGCTGCGCGGCGGCCTTGGCGAGGCGCACCGCCATGGTGGCGCCGCCCTCCCGCCACACGATGCTGGCCACCGCGTTCATTTCGTCGGTGTTCTCGAAGCGGTTGGCGAAGGACCACAGGAACATATAGAGCGCACTGTCGTCGGCGGCCTCGGCCATGATCTCGAAGGCGCGCACCACCTCATCCTTCGCGACCTTGGCTTCCGCCGCGCCGGAGGCCTTGCCGCTCTCGATTTCCTCGGGAACCTTGCCCAGCCCGATCTTCTCGCGCGCCAGCTGCCCGTAATAGACGGTCGAATAACGCGAGGCAGCGGTATAGGCGGCCTTCGCCTCGGCCTTGTTGCCCATCGCCTCCTGCGCGCGGCCGGTCCAGTAGCCGGCCCTCGCCTTTTCGGTGCGGCTTTCGGCCAGTTCGGCAAGCCGCTGGAAGTGCCTGAGGCTGGTTTCGGGGTCCTTCAGGTAGCGGAGCGCGATCCAGCCCGCCAGGAACTCGCCTTCCAGCGCCTCCTCGCCCTCGGCAAAGCCGTGGGCGCGGGCGATCTGGTAGCCGGCTTTGGCGGACTTGGTATGGCTGATCCCGACCGAGTGCCGGGCCACGATGCGCCGCTCCACCCACCAGGCCCCGGCATCGCCCATCTTGGCCTTGTCGGCCGGCACCTCGAGCAGAATGGCGCGCGCCTTGGCGTAGTTTTCGGTGCTGCGATAATAGCGGGTCAAGGCGTATTTCATGGCCAGCGCCTCGCGCATGGCGGCGGGCAGCTTGGCATAGAGCTTGTCGGCGCCACTCTCGCGGCGGATCAGTTTCTGGGCCACCGCCGCGGCCGTCTGGTAATCGCCGGATAAGCGCTTGGCGGCGCGGATCGCGGCGTTGGTTTCCTGGGCATAGACCAGCCGCCACAACCGGCGCTTGTGGTCATCGGCGTCCAGCATCTTGCCGAATTCGGAGGCCACGGCTTTTTCGAGCTCGGGCGTGATTTCGGCGTTCAGCCATACCGTCTCGAACTGGCCGAAAGCCGCACCGAAAAGGCGAGGGCCGGCTACTGGACCGGCCGCGCGCAGGAGGCGATGGGCAACAAG
>NZ_JBJTER010000022.1:0-3569 GCF_046093005.1 Aestuariivirga sp. | reverse complement strand
GCAGCCCGGCTGCGGCACATAGCGGGGACCCAGTGGTCAACGAAACGGTACATGAACATGCGGCCTCTGTTTCAGGCCGACGAAAACCCAACCGAAGCCGCCGTGGCTTGAAAAAATGTGCGAAAGAATCTGGACACTGCCTGGCCCGGTGATGCTGAGCGAAACCCAGTCGCGTGGGTCGTGCTGTGACTGGCGCTTGAGAAAGGTGTAATCGACATCTGCAGCCCGCCGGATGGTGTTTTGGCGGTTATCGAGAATGAAATCGCCCTCGCTGGTCACCAGGGTCAGTATCGCATGGCCCTCATTGGCTTCGTCGAGCACCACGGTAATCAGCAGTGCTGAACGGGGAAACCCCAGGCCTTCAAGATAGAGCTGTTTCAGCAGCGCGTAGTCTTCGCAATCGCCGGCATCGGTGGGATAGGCCCAGTATTCCGCCTCGCCGTAGAGAATCTCGTCGCTTTCGGGTGCAATCTGGGCGTTGACCAGGCTGTTGATGCGCTGCACGAGGCGCCACCGCTCCGCGGACATGCGCAGGGTGCCGTAGCTCAAAGCCGCCGGAGCGCAGCGCTGCGGCTCGCGGCCGCAGAAGCTCACAAAGCCGATCGGGGGCAGGGTCTTGCCAAAGATTTCCTGCGCCTTGGCGAAGGCTGGTCCGGAGGCCGGCAACAGTCCGATCAGTCCGGCTGCGATGGCGGCGGAGAATTTCATGTAACGGCCAGTTCCCCTGTTCTTGTTGATGAGAGACTAGCGCCAAGCCTTTGAGAACGCGTTCAGAGTGGACGGCAAATGCGGCCAGTTGCAGTAGCAAACCGTTCACTACGCATGCCGCCCGGAAAGCAGTTGATTCACCAGGAGCCGCCTGTTAGACACCGCGAACCAATGCTTTGGCGTGCGGCCATGGCGGAATTGGTAGACGCACTAGCTTGAGGTGCTAGCGGGTAACACCGTGGAGGTTCGAGTCCTCTTGGCCGCACCATTGACTTTCACGTTCATCGGCGGGTCACCCGTTCGGCGATGAACTCGGCAAGCGCCGCCGCAGCGGGTGCAAGGCGCGCCTGGCCCAGAAGGGCGATCTCCGCCGCCGCCAGGCCGGGCCATCCTTCCAGCATCACAAGGTCCTGCGGGACCATCGCCTGCGGCATCACCGCATAGCCAAGGCCGGCCCGCACCGCCGCGGCCTGGCCCGCGAAAGACGGCGAGGTGAACACGCCTGTCCAGGCGACGCCCTTCGCATCGAGCGCGCCCGCCGCCCGGCTGCGGTAAACACAGGGCGCGGGGCTGAGGACGAGCGGCAGATTGCGCCCCGCCCGCGCCCGCTCAAACGCCGGTTCGAGACCGGCGGCCGCAACCCATACCAGCTGTTCCTGCCACAAGGCCCGCGCCCCGGCATAGCGCCGCGCCGGATCCTGCTTGACGATGATCAGGTCCTGGCGGCCTGCTTCGAAATCCGCCACCAGCGGCAGGGTGAGCTGGCAGGTGACATGCAGCTCCACCGCCGGGTGAGCGGCGGCGAACACGCCCAGAATGTCAGGAAGATAGGCGGAGGCAAAGTCTTCCGGGCTGCCGAAGCGGACCTCGCCGGAGATGTCCGGCGTGCGGAAGCGGGCCAGCATGGCATCGGCCTGCGCCACCATGGCGCGCGCATGCACCAGCAGCCGCTCGCCATCCGCCGTCAGCCGCACGTTGCGGGTGTCGCGCTCCAGCAGCAGCCGGCCGAAGGTTTCCTCGAGCTTCCGGATCTGCCCAGAGACCGCCGATTGCGAGCGGCCAATCAAAGCCCCGGTGCGCGAGAAACTGCCGGTCTGGGCCAGCACCACGAAGGTGCGGAGCAGGGCGGTGTCAACATCATGCATGGTCCAACCTATCAGCGAAACCGATAAATCAGATATATACTTCGCATTTCTCTTTTCAATTGTTGCATTGCAGAAGGGCCGGGCAATCAACCCTGGAGCCTATCATGGACGGTATCCTTATCGAAAACCTGATTTCCCCCATCACCCTTGCCTTTCTGCTGGGCATCCTCGCGACGCTCATCCGGTCCGACCTGGAAATCCCCGAGCCGGTGATCCGTATCTTCGCGATCTTCCTGCTGTTCTCGATCGGCCTGCAGGGCGGCCATGAGCTGGCCAATGCCGATCTGAGCAACATCGGCGGCGCCGTGGCGGTGACGGCGCTGGCGGTGATCTTCATCCCACTCCTGGCCTTTTTGGCCGCGCGCTTCGTGGTGGGCCTCAGCATCGTGAACGCCGCCGGCGTTGCGGCGCTCTATGGATCGGTGTCCTCCGTCACCTTCGTGGTGGCGCGCACCTATGGCGAGGCCGCCGGCACGCCGATGGAGGGCTACATCACGGGCCTGGTGGCGCTGATGGAGCTGGGCATCCTCGTCGCCCTGTTCTATGGGCGGCTGGCGCTGTCGCGGGCGGATGGCGAAAAGGGGTCGCCCCTGTCGGCGATCCTGATGGAAACCCTGCGTGGCCGGGGCCTGTTGCTGCTGGGCGGCGGGCTGATCATCGGCGCCGTCTCGGGCGACAAGAACTTCGCCAAGATCGAGCCGTTCTTCGTCGAGATGTTCCGCGGCGTGCTGGTGCTGTTCCTGCTCGAAATGGGCATGACCGCCGGACGCCACCTCAAGGAATTCGGCCAGGTGGGCGGGCGCATGCTGGTGTTCGGCCTGGCGATCCCCATGATCAACGGCTTCATCGTCACCGGACTGGCGACGCTGGTGGGACTGCCGATGGGCTCAGCCTTCGTGCTGGGCGCGGTGGCCGCCTCGGCGAGCTACATCGACGCGCCGGCCGCGGTGCGCGCCACCTTCCCGGAGGCCAATCCGTCGATCTACCTCACATCCTCGCTCGGCATCACCTTCCCCTTCATGGTGCTGGCCGGGGTGCCGCTGGTGTGGAAGATGGCGGCCTTCTGGCAGGGTCTCTAAGGCCCCAAAGGCGCGGGTGGTGCGGGCGGAGGGAGTCGAACCCTCACTTCCATACGGAAAGCGGATTTTAAGTCCGCTGCGTCTACCGTTCCGCCACGCCCGCGCCGGGCCTTGATCTCTACAGCTTGGCCGCCCGCGCCGCTACTCCAGTTGCAGGCCGTTGGTTTTTGTTGCGGTTTCGATGCATTTTCGATGCGGTTTTGTTGCCGCCCACGTTGGCTGGCGAAAAGCCTGTCAGACGGGTCTGACGGTTTGCCTCGGCACAGAACTGTAAATCTGGACTGACAGTTTCGAGAACGATTGCAAAAAACACCGGCGGCTGACGGCGTAAAGACCCCTCGGCCGTCATGCCAGCGCAGGCTGGCATCCAGCTTACCCTTGCCAAAGCTGGACCCCTTGGGTTTCGCCGGGGTGACGCCTGAGCAGGGATCATGTTTCGGCGAAAACTCAAAGTGGTCTAAAGCGCGATCTCCGCATTCGGATCGCCCGCCGCGAGGGCGTTGATGTAGGCGAGGCACAATGGCCTGCTGCCGGTTCCGTGGACACCGAGTTAAGGTGTTTAATGGAACTGGAGGTGTCCAATGGAGAGACGGAAGTTCAGCCGCGAGTTCAAGCTTGAGGCAGTAAACCTGGTCCG
>NZ_JBJTER010000021.1:0-59569 GCF_046093005.1 Aestuariivirga sp. | reverse complement strand
TCCCCGTGTCCCGGCCGCGCACATGGCTGCACCCGGTGGGCTTCGGCACGCTTGGCTTCGCCCTGCCCGCAGGGATCGGCGCCAAGTTCGGCGTGGGCGAAACGCCCGTGGCGGTGCTGATCGGCGACTACGGCCTGCAATACACGATCAACGAGCTGGGCACGGCCGCCGAGCACAAGCTGCCGCTCGTCATCCTGATGTGGAACAATGATGCGCTGGGCCAGATCCGCGACGACATGGTGATGAAGGGCATCCAGCCCAATGCCGTGACGCTGCGGAACCCGGATTTCCAGGCCCTCGCCAAGGCCTATGGCTGCAAGGCCGAGAAGCCCGAAAGCCTCAAGGCGCTGGCGGCGGCAATCCGTGCGGCCCTTGCCGCCGATGCCCCGACGCTGATCGAGATGACGCCGCGCATGGTCCATGGATAGTGCAGTCATCTTCGATGTCGATGGCGTGCTGCTCGACCTCACCCCGCCGGAGGAGGACGCTTTCTTTCTGGCCTTCGCGCGCCGCTATGGCCTCACCGGCCTGTCGCGCGACTGGGACAGCTACCGGGTGCGCAATGACGAGCACATTATTGCGGAAATCCTGTCGCGCCACGGCCTGCCGGCGGATGAACGTGACGCGGTGATTGCCGATTATCTGGCGATTCTGTCAGACGGCCTCGGCAGCGGCGCCTTGCGCGCCAAGGCGATTGCGGGGACAGCGCAACTGATCGGGAATCTGGGTAGAGCGCGGCTCGGCATCGCCACCGCCAATCTGCTTGCCGCCGCGCAGCTGCGGCTTCAGGCAGCGGACCTCTGGCAGCCTGTGCAGGCATTGGCCTTCGGCGCGGAGGGCTCCGGCCACAAGCGCGAGACGGTGGCGCGCGCCATCGCCAAGACGGGTCTGCCGCGGAACCGCATCGTCTACATCGGCGACAATCTCAATGATGTCGACGCCGGACTTTCCAACCGCGTGCATTTCATCGGCTTTTCCGAAGATGCCGGGCGGCGGGAGCGCCTGTCCGCGGCGGGCGCCGTTCACCTGGCGGCGAACCACCGCGAGACGCAGCGACTCATTTCCGGGCTTCTGGCATGAAAAAGCCCGGCGCAGCGGCGCTGGCACCGGGCTTCATCTCAGCTTACGCCGACTTACATCTTGGGCAGGATCACCGCGTCGATGACGTGGATGACGCCGTTGTCGGTCACGATGTCGGCCTTGACCACCTTAGCGCCGTCGACGGTCACGCCGTCCTTGCCGCTGATGGTGACTTCCGAACCCTGCACGGTCTTGGCCTTGGTCTCCTTGCCGGCGAGATCCGCCGCCATCACCTTGCCCGGCACCACGTGATAGGTGAGGATGGCGACCAGCTTGTCCTTGTTCTCGGGCTTCAGCAGGTCGTCAACGGTGCCAGCCGGAAGCTTCGCGAAGGCTTCGTCGGTCGGCGCGAACACGGTGAACGGACCAGCGCCCTTGAGCGTGTCGACGAGGCCGGCGGCCTGAACCGCTGCCACCAGCGTCTTGAAGCTGCCGGCTGCGACGGCGGTGTCGACGATGTCGGCGGCATAGGCCTGGGCGGACATGGCAAGGCCGGACACGGCAATGGCTGCGGCGACGGCGAGGTTGCGAAGGCTCTTCATGAATATAATCTCCCTGTGTCGGAATTGACGTTATGTAGAACGTCCAAGGAACCGCGGCGGTTTACTTCCGCTCTTCACAATTTGTTTTTCGCGGTTTGATGATCCGCCACAGGTCTGACATATTCCTGCAACGCAATAGGGCATGGGGCGCATAAACTGATGAGCGGCGAGACCGGAGCGAACGGGAGCCAGTTCGCGATTCTGAAGTCGCGGTCCTTCCTGCCGCTGTTCGTGACCCAGGCGATCAGCGCCTTCAACGATAATGCGGTCAGGAACGGTATCGCCATCCTGATCACCTACGACCTTGCGGTGAGGTTTGGGTTTGACGCTGCGCTGTTCGTGCAGGCCGGGCTGGCGCTGTTCATGTTGCCCTATTTCCTGTTCTCGGCGATCGCCGGTCAGCTTGCGGACAAATACGACAAGGCCACGCTGTCACGCTGGATCAAGCTGTTCGATCTCGCGGCGATGGTGTTCGGGGCGCTGAGCCTGTGGCTTGAAAACCCCATGATGCATCTGATCGTGCTGTTCCTGGCGGGCACCACGGCGGCGTTCTTCGGCCCCATCAAATACGGCATCCTCCCGCAATATCTGCGGCGCGAGGAACTGATCGCCGGCAATGCCCTGATCGAGCTCGGCACGTTCGTCACCATTCTGCTGGGCACCCTATTCGGCGGCTTCCTGGTGCTGCATGACTGGGGCAGGCCGTTGCTGGCCGTGGTCATCATCGGGCTGGCGGTGCTGGCGCTGGGCTGCGCCTTCCTGATGCCGTCTGCGCCTGGCGACCGTTCGCTAGCCTTCGACTGGAACGTGCCGCGCCAGACAATCAAACTTCTCTCCTACGCGCGTGAACGTGAGGACGTTTTCTGGTCGGTGATCGGCGCCTCGTGGTTCTGGTTCCTGGGCGCGGCCATCATGGCGCAGCTCCCTGTGTTCACGCGTGACGTGCTGCTGGCCAGCGACGATGTCGCCAATACCTTCATCGGGCTGTTCACCGTGGGCATCGGGGCGGGATCGCTGCTCACCAACGCGCTGCTCAAGGGCGAAGTTTCGGCCCGCCATGTACCCGTGGCCTCGATCATGATGACGCTGTTCCTGATCGACCTCTATTTCGCGGCAGGCGCCGTCAATGCGGCGCTGGCCGGCACCGCCAATAACGGGATCGCCGCGTTCTTCGCGCACGGGGCGGGCTGGCGCGCGGCGATCGACCTGTTCTTCATCGCCTTCTTCGGCGGGCTTTATGCGGTGCCGCTCAACGCCATCATGCAGCAGCGCTCCAACCCGTTGCGCCGCGCCCGGGTGATCGCCGCCAACAATGTGATGAACGCGGTGTTCATGATCGCTTCGGCGCTGGCCGGCGCGGTGCTGCTGAAAGTGATGTCGGCGCAGGGCTTCTTCCTGCTGCTCGGCCTCGCCAATGCGGTTGCCTCGGTGTTCGTGGCCCGCCTTCTCACCCAGGAGCTGGTGGCGAGCATCGCCCGCTTCCTGTTCCGGCTGTTCTACCGGGTCGAGGTAAAAGGCCTCGAGAACTACCGCGCGGCGGGGCGCAAGGCGCTGATCGTCGCCAATCACACGTCCTATCTTGACGGGCCGCTGCTGTCAGCCTTCCTGCCGGAGCGGGCGAGCTTCGCCATCAACAGCCATGTGGCGCAGAAATGGTGGGCGAAACCCGCCTTCATGCTGTTCAAGATGGTGCCGATCGATCCGGGAAGCCCGCTGGCCCTGCGCGCGCTCGTCGATGAGTTGAAGCACGGCCGCAAGGTGGTGATCTTCCCCGAGGGCCGCATCACCGTCACCGGCACGCTGATGAAGGTCTATGAGGGGCCGGGCGCCATTGCTGAAATGGCGAAAGCCCGCGTGCTGCCGGTCAGGATCGACGGCGCCGTCTATACGCCGTTCTCGCGCATGCGCGGCAAACTGCGGCTCCGCTGGTTTCCGAAGATCACCATCACCTTTCTGCCGCCCGTCAAGTTTGAGCCGCCGGATGGCTTGAAGGGCGCGGCGCTGCGCCAGCGCCAGGCCGATCAGCTCTATGACGTCATGACCGACATGATGTTCCGCACCTCCAACATTGACTGTACGCTGTTCGAATCCCTGCTCGATGCGCGCCACGTCAATGGTGGCCGCCATGAAGCGGTGGAAGACATCCAGCGAAAGCCGGTGAGTTTCAACCGGCTGGTGATGGGCAGTTTCATCCTCGGCCGCCGCATGGCGGAGATGACGCCGGGCGAGAAGAACGTCGCCGTGCTGCTGCCCAACGCCATCGGCTGTTTGCTTACGATCTTCGGGCTGCAGGCCTTTGGCCGCGTGCCGGCTATGCTGAACTTCTCGACCGGCGCCGCCAACATGGCGTCAGCCTGCGTTGCCGCGCAAATCTCGACCATCGTCACCTCGCGGCGCTTTATCGAGGCTGGCGAGATGCAGGAAGACCTGAAGCTGCTGGGCGAGGGCCGCAAGGTCATCTTCCTCGAGGACCTCAGGGAGAGCCTGACGCTGAAGGACAAGCTCTATGGCCTGTTCGCCAAGCCCTTCCCGCGCGCCGCGTTGCGCCTCGCTGGCGGCAAGGGCGACCCCAATGGCCCGGCGGTGGTCCTGTTCACATCCGGCTCGGAGGGCGCGCCCAAGGGCGTGGTGCTGTCGCACCGTAACCTGCAAGCCAACCGTTACCAGGCCGCAGCCCGCATCGCTTTCACGTCATCCGACATCGTGTTCAACGCGCTGCCGATGTTCCATGCCTTCGGGTTGACCGGCGGCTCCCTGCTGCCCGTGCTCGCGGGGGTGAGGACGTTCCTTTATCCCTCACCGCTGCATTACAAGGTGGTGCCCGAGCTGTGCTACGAGACCAATGCCACCATCCTGTTCGGCACCGATACCTTCCTGATGGGTTATGCGCGAAGTGCTCATCCCTATGATTTCTTCAATATGCGGATGGTGGTGGCGGGTGCTGAGCGCGTCAAGCCCGAGACGCGGGAGGTGTGGATGGAGAAGTTCGGGCTTCGTATTCTCGAGGGCTATGGCGCCACCGAATGCGCGCCGGTGATCGCCGTCAACACGCCGATGCACTTCCGCACGGGAACGGTGGGCCGCTTCCTTGACCAGATCGAACACCGGCTGGAGCCGGTGCCAGGCATCGAGGAAGGCGGACGGCTGTTCGTGAAGGGCCCCAACATCATGCTGGGCTATCTGCGCGCCGACAAGCCGGGCGTGATCGAGATGCCGCCAGACGGATGGTATGACACCGGCGACATCGTCAAGGTTGACGAGGACGGCTACGTGATCATTCTCGGCCGGGCGAAGCGCTTCGCCAAGATCGCCGGTGAGATGTTTTCACTCACGCTTGCCGAGCAGGTGCTGGCGCAGGCCTTCCCCGGCGCCGCGCATGCGGTGGTGGCGGTGCCCGATGCCCGTAAAGGCGAGCAGCTGGTGATGTTCACGACCGATGCCGGGCTCGATGCCGCCCGGGTCAGCGAGGGCATGAAGACGGCGGGCGCCGCCGCGCTCACCATCCCGCGCAATGTGATCGTGATCGAAGCGCTTCCCGTGCTCGGTTCCGGCAAGACGGATTATCCGGCGCTGGGCCGTCTGGCGCGCGAGCGGGTCCAGGCGTGAGCCTCTCCCTTCCCGATCGCGGGCGCGCGCTTCTGGCGGGCGAGCAGGGCCTCGCCATGCAGCTTGCCATGCGGCTTGTGGTGAAGGCCGCCACGATCATGGAGGCTGACCGGCTGATCCCGATCAGTTTCGCGCATCTGGACGCCTGCTTTTACACCGGCCGCGCGCATGTCGATTTCGTGCGCTTTCTGCTCGAGAACGGGGCATCGCTGGCGGTCGAAACCTGGACCAACAACGGCGTTGTGAGCCTTTCGGATCAGGGCCTGCGGCCGCGCGCCGAGGACCCGGAAACCGTCGATGGCGCCGGCGAGCTGATGAAGCTTTATGAGCGCCTAGGCGCCCGCCCCACCTGGACCTGCGCACCCTACCAGCACCCGGGCGGGCCCAAACTCGGCGATCACATCGCGGTGGGCGAGTCCAATGCGGTTTCCTATTACAACGCGGTGGTCGGCGCCCGCACCAACAAATACGGCGACTACCTCGATGTTGCCTGTGCGCTGACGGGCTTTGCGCCGGATGCCGCCCTGCACCGAGACGCCGGGCGCAAGGCGGCGCTGCACATCGACTGCACAGCGCTTGCCGCGGACTGGCGCAGACAGGACATCTTCGCACATCTGATCGGCCATCATGCCGGGCGGCTTGCGGGGCGCCGCGTGCCGGTGATCTCGGGCCTGCCGCCGGATGCGCCAAACCATGCTCTCAAGGCGATCTGTTCGGCGGCCGCCTCCTCCGGTGGGGTCGAGATGTGGCATGGCCTCGGCGTGACGCCGGAAGCGCCGGCACTGGAGGCGGTGTTCGAAACCGGCGAGATGCATGTGGTGACCGCCGCAGACCTGGCCCGCGCCCACCGCGAACTCTCCACCGCCGCCGATGGGCCGCTTGACGCGGTGGCGCTCGGTACGCCGCATTTCTCAGTTGCCGAATTTGCGGAGCTCGTGCGGGTTCTGGGCGGCCGCAAGGTGAAGCAGGGCCTGCCCGTTCTGGTATCCACCAGCCGCGTGGTGCGCGAACTGGTGCGGGCCCGGGGCTGGCTCACTGAACTCGAGGCCGCTGGAATTACGGTGCCTGTCGATGTTTGCACCTATCACGCGCCGCGGGTGCGCGGCCTCACGGGCCGGGTCATGACCAACGCCGCCAAATGGGCCTATTACGCGCCGGGCATGCTGGGTGTGGAGGTCTGCTTCGGTTCGCTCAAGGAATGCGCGGAGAGCGCGGTGCGCGGCGAAGTGTGGCGCGACCCCGCCCTGTGGATTTCATCATGATGCGGGCCCGTATTCTCTCAGGCGGCGTTGCGGCGGAAGGCCCGGTCATGGCGCTCGACGAGCCGCTGAGCTTCTGGGGCGCCTTCGAGCCGCGTACCGGCGTCATTCTCGATGTGCATCACCCGCAGCGCGGCGCCTGCGTCACCGGGCACATGCTGGTCATGTCCGAAACGCGTGGTTCCGGCTCGGCGCCCGGCGCCATCGCCGAGGCGATCCGGCTTGGCGCCGCGCCCGCCGCAATCATTCTGGGCCAGCCGGACATCAATCTCGCGGTGGGGGCGGAGGTTGCCGCTGCCCTGTATGGGCGTCACTGCGTTGTGGCGTCTGTGGGGCCGGAAGACCTGATGCGCCTGCGCAAGGCCCGGCACGCCCGCATCAGCCCTGACGGTGAGGTCACGCTCCGCTGACTACTCCGCTGCTTCCAGCAGCGGCTCGGCTGCCAGTTCCGCGAGCGCGGGCGGCTGCGCGGCCTCTTCCGGAATGCGGAACACGTTCCAGTGCCACAGCCGCCGGCCAAGCGCCGGCAGGCCCGAGGCCCAGGCGGTGATGGGCGCCAGCATTAGTGCCGCGGCGATTGGAACCAGCCACAGGAATGCGGCGAATGAGACGTGGAACGCGACCACGGCGAAACCCAGGCCCGCCGCCACATGCAGGCTGTGCCGGCGCGCGCAATCGTCAAGCGGCGCGGCGCGGTCGCTGCGGTTCTGGGCATTCCAGCCGGAGTCGCGCCCCAGCAGCACATCGAACACGAAGCGTGACTGGATCAGCATCATGACTGGCGAGAGCAGCAGCGAGCCGATGGTTTCGGCGGCCACGCTCTTGATCAGGCCAGTGGCGCCGCCACAGCCTGCCCGCAGAACCGGATCGCGCCATGCCAGGATCAGCGCCAGAAGCTTCGGCAGCCAGAGCACCGCGCAGGTGAGCGCAAACAGGTTGAGCGCCAGTTCCGGATCGAAAACCGGCCACATGGGGAAGAGCGAGAAGCTCTCCGGGAAATAGTTGGGCGTCGCATGGCGGGCGACCGTCGCCAGCCCCAGCCCGGCGAGCAACAGCATGAGCCACAGCGGCGAGGCGAGATAGGACATGATGCCCTGCAAGAGATGCACGCGGCTCATCCAGTGCAGGCCCCTGGCGCCGACGATCTTGATGTGCTGGAGGTTGCCCTGCGCCCAGCGCCGGTCACGCGTGGCGAGATCGGCGAGGCTGGGCGGGGTTTCCTCGTAGGAGCCCACGAGCTGCGGCAGCATGGTGACGGCATAGCCGGCGCGGCGGATGAGTGCGGCCTCCACGAAATCATGACTCAGCACATGGCCGCCGAACGGCTTGCGGCCCCGAAGCTCGGGAAGGCCGGCAGCCTCCGCGAAGGCGCGGGTGCGGATGATGGCGTTGTGCCCCCAGTAATTGCCATCACGGCCATGCCAGGCGGCAAGCCCCGCGGCCACCAGCGGGCCATAGACGCGGCCCGCGAATTGCATCATGCGGGCAAAGCCGGTCCAGCGGTTGCGCAGCAGCGGCAGCGACTGAATGATGCCCGCTTGCGGATCCGCCGCCATGGCCCGCGCCAGCGTCACGATGGCGGCGGCGCTCATGTCGCTGTCGGCATCGAGCACGATCATGTGGTCATAGGCGCCGCCCCAGCGGGTGACGAAATCGGCGATGTTGCCGGCCTTGCGGTGATGGTTGTGGGCGCGGCGGCGGTAGTAGACCTGCAGCGCCGGTGACAGCTGCCGGCGGAGCCACAGAAACGCCTGGTGTTCGGCCCCGGCGATTGCCTCCTGCCTTGTATCGCTCAGCACGAAGATATCGAAGTGACCGGCCACACCTTCGCGCCTCAGCGCCGCGCCGATGCGGGCGAGGGTTGCGAATACCCGCTCCGGGTCTTCGTTATAGACCGGCATCAGCAATGCGTTGCGCCCGATGCCGGCCACCGGGGCCTGCGGCGGCAGCGCTGGCGCCCCGCGCAGCAGAACCGCGAAGCCCAGAACCGCGCTGGCGCAGGCAAAGGCGATCCACGCGAAGGTGAGGGCGAAGAAACCGGCAAACAGCACCTGCAGCACGGTGACATTCACCGGGCTGATCACCTCATACATTTTCCAGGTGCCGAAAGCGGTGAGCGAGAGCGTGGCGCCGAACACGAATAGCCGCGCCAGCATCACGCCGCGGCTGTTGCCAACGGGCCGCGGCCCGCCGTGCCAGCGGGCAAGGTCCTGCACCGGCATCTCCAGCGGCGCGGCCGCCGGCACGCTGCCAACTAGCGCCTGGTCCAGCGGAATAGCCATGTTTCGCTCACGGGTGTTTCGCCCCTTTTCAGCACGGCGCGCAGTTCGGACAGGTCGGCGCCGCTCACATTGTGTTCGAAGGAAAGCCGCGTGGTGTTCGCCATCTCGTTTCTTGCCGCATGCACATTGCTGATGACGCCCGCCGAGGCTGTCACGGCGGGGGTAAGCTCGCCGCTGAGATCGCCGCCCGCGAACTCCAGAATGTAAAGCCGCAGATCAGGGTCATAGGATGGCGGGCTTGCGGCATAATCAGGGTCGACGCCCGAGCCCGAGAATACCGTGCGCGCCACCGGAAGATCGCCGCTGGACGGCCAGTCCGCGCACCAGTGCAGGCGGTAGACAAAGGCATAGCTCTGGCCCTGCCTCAGCGGCTCTTTCGGCTGCCAGAAGGCCACGATGTTGTCGTTGGTCTCGATCTCGGTGGGAATCTCGTAGAGTTCGACCGCCCCTGGCCCCCAGTCGCCCACCGGCTCCGCCCACAGGCTGGGGCGGCGCTCATAACGCGATTCGAGGTCGAGGAAGTCGCGGTAGCTGCGCTTTCTCTGCATCAGCCCGAAGCCGCGCGGGCTCTGGTCGACGAAGGCGCTCACCTGCAGCGTCCTCGGGTTGGCAAGCGGCCGCCACAGCCATTCGCCTGCCCCGGTCAGCATCATCAGCCCGTCCGAATCATGCACCGAGGGGCGGAAATCATCGACCGGCTTCGACAGCGGATCGAGGAGGAACATGGAGGTCATCGGCGCGATGCCCACATGCGGCAGGTCGCGGCGCGGAAACAGCACCAGTTCCACGTCCATCTGGGTGTCCTGGCCCGGCTTGATCGAGAACTTGTAGGCGCCGGTCACCGAGGGGCTGTCGAGCAGCGCCTCGACCACCACGGTGGTGGCGGCGGGGTCCGGTTTTCGCACCCAGAAGGCGCGAAACATCGGGAATTCCTCGCCGCCCGGCTGGCCGGTGGCGATGGCGAGGCCACGCGCCGAAAGCCCGTAGAGCAGGCCCTTGCCCACCCCGCGGAAATAGGACGCGCCCTGGAACACCACGAATTCATCGTCATAATCCTGGGAATTGATCGGGTAGCGCAGCCTCAGGCCCGCGTAGTGCAGGTCGGTCTTGCCGTCGGTGGCGGGGGCCTGTGGGCCGAAGGTGAACAGGTCCGGGCTGTAGGCGATGCGTGCCGCCTCGCCGTTCTCCACGACGTGGACATCGACCGGGGCGGTGAACAGGAAGCCGGAGTGGAACAGATCGAAGGAAAACCGGTGCGGTTCGCCCTTCCAGAGGGATTTTCCGGGGTTGAAGCGGATGTCCCGGTACTGGTCATAGGTGAGGTTCTCCCAGCCGGGCGGCATGGCGATGCGCACGTCCTGCCATGGCTCAGCGGCCAGGGCTTCGGCCAGCTTGCGGACATGGTCCTCGGCGAAGGGCTGGCGTTCGATCAGCAGGTCCGGCGCATCCGCGAAAGACCAGCCCGCCCCCCCGGAGAGGGCGGCAATGACCGGCAAGAGCGCTCCGGCCGACCTCAGGACCTGACGTCGCGTGACATTCATATGACAGGAATCCGCAAGAAATATTGCGTTGCACAAAATAGCCAGAACTCCCGAAATGTAAAGCCCTTGGGGCGGCCTCTCGACCGCTTGCGTGCAATGCACTAGAAGCGCGGCAAAACAAGGGTCGCATTCATGAATTTTGCGAAAGTCACGGCCAGGCTGAGCGGCCTCGGCTCTGAGAAGTGGGCGGTGCACATCGAAGGCCGGCGCCGGGCCTCAGATGGCCGGCCGATGATCTTCCTGTCGATCGGCGAGCCCGATTCGCCCCCTCCCGCCACCATACTGGAGGAGGCCGCCCGCCAGATGCAGGCCGGGCGCATCCGCTATGCGGAAGGCCGGGGCGAGGCCAATGTGCGCCGCGCCCTGGCCGGGCTCTACACCCGCCAGACCGGCCGCGCCATCCACGAGAACCAGTTCATCTATCTGCCCGGCACCCAGACCGCCCTGTTCGCGGCCATGATGACGGTGGTGGACGAGGGTGATGAGGTACTGATGGCCGACCCCTATTATGCCACCTATGAGGGCGTCATCGCCGCGGCGGGCGGGATACCTGCCCCGATCCGCGTCGACCCCGACCAGGGCTTCCACCTGAAGGCCACTGACCTTGAAAAGGCGATCACGCCCAGGTCACGCGTGCTGCTGATGAATTCGCCCTCCAACCCGACGGGGGCGGTGTTCACGCGCGCCGAGATCGAGAAGATCGGCGCGGTGTGCGAACGCCACGATTTGTGGATCGTGTCCGACGAGGTCTATGCCACCATGACCTACGGCAATGCGGTGTTCGCCTCGCCCTTCGATGTGCCGGCGCTGGAAAAGCGGACGATCGTCGTGTCGTCCATTTCGAAGTCACACGCGGTGCCGGGCTTCCGCTCAGGCTGGATCGCCGCGTCGGCTGAGTTCTGTGAACGCTGCATTCCGGTGACCGAGACCATGCTGTTTGGCTCGCAGCCCTTTCTGGAGGACGCGACGGCCTTTGCGCTTGGGCATCACTTCGCGGAAGTGGACGCGATGAAGCGCAACTATGAGGCCCGCGCCCGGGCGCTGGTGAAGGCGCTGGGCTCGTCGCGCAAGGTGTCGGCCCGCATGCCGGAGGGCGGCATGTTCGTGATGATCGACGTGCGGAAGACCGGTCTCACGGGCGAGGCTTTCGCCTGGCGTCTTCTTGAGGAGGAAGACGTCGTCACCATGCCGGGCGAGAGCTTCGGCGCGGGAGGTGCTGGACATTTGCGCGTGGCGCTGACCGTGGGCGAGGATGAGATCACCGAGGCCTGCCGGCGGATCGCGCGCCTGGCGGAGCGGATTTGAAACATTTTTGCCGATGTAGCTTTCCGCGCTTTCTCTTCTTCTCCCGCTCTGCGCCCTGCCCCCGATAAACTGGACCATTCTGAACTGGCGTTTTCCGCTGTAACATCCCTGACTGGGAGGGGTGGAAACTCGGGGCGAGCCAGAGCGAGGGGCCAGGTCTTACGCCGGAAGATGCTGAAAAGTGTCTCGCGTGAAGTTCGACGATCTCGCGCTGTTTTGCGCCAGTTGAAGGCCGGCCCGCGCCATCGGCGATCATGCGATGAACGGGGCCAGCCTGCCGCGCCGGCGCATTGACTTCAGCCGCGGCCGATATAGGGCATCTTGGTGGCCATCACGGTCACGAATTGCGCATTGGCGTCGAGCGGCAGCGAGGCCATGTAGAGCACCGTCTTGGCCACATTCTCCACATCCATGGTGGGTTCCGGCGCCACGGTGCCATTGGCCTGCGGCATGCCGGTCTTCATCCTTTCGGTCATGTCGGTGCCGGCATTGCCGATGTCGATCTGGCAGACGGCGATATCGTATTTGCGCCCATCCAGCGAGCCGGATTTGGTGAGCCCGGTCACGGCATGCTTGGTTGAGGTATAGGGTGCTGAATTGGGCCGCGGCGCATGCGCCGAGATCGAGCCGTTGTTGATGATGCGGCCGCCCTGCGGCGATTGCGCCTTCATCACGCGGAAGGCCTCCTGCATGCAATAGAAGACGCCGGAGAGATTGACGTTGACCACGTTCCGCCACATGTCGACCGTCAGGTCCTCGAGCAGGATGGTGCCAGGCGCTCCCGTGCCGGCATTGTTGAACAACACGTCGAGGCGGCCGAAGCGCTTCTTTCCGGCGGCGAACAATGCCTTGACCGCATCGGGGTCGGCCACATCGGTCGGAACGGCCAGCGCGTTGGGGCCGATGGCGGCGGCCACCTCATTGAGAAGATCGGCGCGGCGTCCGGCCAGCACCACGCCATAGCCTTCGCGCCCGAAGGCCAGCGCCACCGCCTTGCCGATTCCCGAACCGGCGCCTGTCACCATTGCGATTTTCATGTGCTGTCTTCCCCTGTCAGAGTTGCTGTTGGTCCGTTTCAGATGATGCCGGCATGGCGGGCGATGATGGCGAGGCCCTTGACGATGGCTTGCGGGTCACCATAGCGCACCTTCAGCCCGGCAAGCCGGATGGCTTGCACATAGCGCTGGCCGATGCCGGGCGAGGCCAGCACCATGTATTCGGCATCGCGCGGATTGTCCCGGATGGCATGCGCCACCTCGCTGCCGATCACTTGCCCCGAGAGAAAAGAGGCGATCGATTCCGGCGCCAGCTCGCCGAACAGGCCCAGCGAGCGCGCGGCGAAAATGCGGTGCAGGAAGCCGGCGGGATCATCGAAGGCCGCCTTCACACCGCGCGCGAAGGCTTCGTCATCCTCCGGCCCCGGCTTCATCAGGCGGCCAAGAATGGTGTGGTCCTTGAGCGCGGCAAAGACCTCGCCCGTCACATAGGTGGCATAGCGCGTGAGCTGCCAGCCTTCGGTGGCGATCCATTTGGAATGAGTGCCCGGCGTCACGAAATGGCTCACCCCCTGGCCCAGCGAGCCGAACACCTGCACCTCCTCGCTGCGCATCACTTCCGGCATGCCATCCGGCGCCCGGTAGCTGAGGCCAGTGGCGAAAGCGATGCGGCGGCCAGAGGCGGTTTGGTGGAAATGCAGCGCCCGCGCCAGGTCCGCGGCGGAGGCCGGGCAGGGCAGATAGGGAAGTTCGATCCAGCCCTGCCGGGAGGTGATCATGCCGGCGGCCATCACCGGCAGCGCCTTGTCCCAGCCTCCGATGTGGCGTTCCAGCGCCTGTTCGAAACGGCCATCGGTGACGGCGAGGATGCCCTCCGCCGCCGCCATGCTGTGCAGCACCCGGCCATCGCCGTCCGCCAGATAGGCGCGGAACGAGGTGGTGCCCCAGTCAAGCGCGATGAAGCGTGCCGTCACTTGTCCTCACAGGATGCGCGCGCCGCCCGGCCGGTAACGGGGCTTCGCCGCCTTCAGCGGGTTGCGCAGCGGGGCGCCGAAGGGCGGAGCGGAAATTTCGAAGACGTCCCCGTCCTGGGTTTTCACATTGTCGGCGATCGACAGCGTCGCGGTGCCGAAATAATGGATGTGGATGTCGCCCGGGCGCCGGAAGCCGTCATATTTGAAGTGATGGTATTCGAGATTGGCGAGGCTATGGCTCATATTGGCCTCGCCGGTGAGGAACGGCTTTTCCCAGATCGTCTTGCCGCCGCGGATGATGCGGCTCGTGCCCTCGATCGAGGCGGGGATCGGCCCTGTCACCATTTCGGGCCCGATGGCCGAATGGCGGAGCTTGGAATGTGCGAGGTAGAGGTAGTTCTGCCGCTCCGTCACATGGTCCGAGTATTCGTTGCCGAGCGCAAAGCCGAGCCGCACCGGCTGGCCCTTGCCGTTGATCAGATAGAGGCCTGCCAGTTCCGGTTCCTCGCCGCCATCGAGCGCGAAAGACGGCAGCGGCAGCGGCTGGCCCGGCCCCACAAGCCAGGAGCCGTCGCCCTTGTAGAACCATTCCGGCTGCACGCCCGCCTGTTTCTTGTCCTTGGGTTTGCCGCCTTCGAGGCCGAGCTTGAACATCTTGAGGCTGTCGGTGAGATCCTCAGCGCCGCCCGCCAGTTTCTTGTGCATGCCGTCGCGCGCCGCCGCCGAGCCCAGATGGGTGAGGCCGGTGCCGGTGACGATGCAATGGGCGGGGTCCGGATGATCGAGCGGGGCCAGCACCCGCTTTTCCCTGAGGGCTGCGCCATAATCTTCGGTGGCCGAGGTGGAGAGCGCGGCGGCGAGGTTCACGAGCTTCTTGCCCTCGGCGATCGCCATTGCCGCCAGGTCGCGGGTCGTTGTGGCCTTCTTGAGCAGCACGACGCGGTCCGCCGCCACAAGGCCGACGCGGCGCTTGCCCTTGCTGTCGATGATCTGGACGAGGTTCATGGCGTGTCTCCCTTGCGAACCGGCGGTGGTCAGGCGGTCGCGTCCTGGGGCCAGGTGTCCGCCAGCCGGTAACCATGCGGGAAGGGATCGCCGGGATCAAGCATCAGGGTCGACTGCCCGGTGATCCAGGCCCGCCCGGTGATGGTGGGGATGATGGCCGGGCGCCCGCCCACCGCCGTCACGGCGGCGATCTCGCCCGTGAAGCGGGTTTCGATGATGGAGCGGCCGATGTAGCGCTGGCCTTCGCCGAGCAGGCCCCTGGCATGGAGCACCGCCATCAGCGCCGAGCAGCCGGTGCCGGTGGGCGACCGGTCGATCTTGCCCGGCTTGATCACGCAGGCATTGCGGCTGGAGAGGCAGCCGTACACCGTTTCGAGCGGTCCGGTGAGAAAAGCAAAAGAGAAGTGCCGCCAGCCGGGAAGTTCCGGATGGTGGAAGGCGAGTTGCTCATTCGCCGCCCTGACGATGCGCCGGCCGGCCAGCGCCAGGTCGCGCGCCTCGCCGGGCGTCACACCAAAGCCCAGCTGGCGGGCATCGGCGATCACGAAACTGTCGCCGCCGACGGCGGTATCGACGGCACGCGTGCCCAGGCCTTCGACCTCCAGCGGCACCGCCAGACGGTCAGCGAAGGCTGGCACGTTGCGGAGCGTGATGGACTGGGCCTTGCCGCCCTGGCAGACGGCGGTGACCTCAACGAGCCCGGCCGGTGCTTCCAGCACCAGCCTGGTCTCGGGTTCGGTCATCGGAATGATCCCGGCATCGAGGAGCACGGTGGCGACGCAGATGCAATTGGACCCTGACATCGGCGGGGTATCCTCCGGCTCCATGATGATGAAACCCATCTGCGCCTGGGGGTTCTTCGGCGGCACCAGCAGATTGACATGGCGGAACACCCCGCCGCGCGGCTCGTTCAGCACCAGCGCCCGCAACCGCCCGTCGCTGGCGATGAAGCGGGACTGTTCCCACAGGGTTGCCCCGGGCGGAGGCGCCACCCCGCCGACGATCACGTCGCCCACCTCGCCTTCGGCATGGCAGCCGATCACCTGAATGGCTATCGCGCTTCGCACCCCTTACTCCCAACATTACAGGAAATTCATCTTCCCCGCCCTTGAACTTGCCGCAATTTCTCCTATTTCGCCAGAGCGGCGCCGGGTCCCTCTGGCGGGAAGAACTTTTTTCCCGCGATGTCGGAGCCACAAACCGATCGTTGACACGCAACCCAGGGGTCCGGCCATGGAATTTCTCCAAGCTTTTCTGTTTTCCGACTTTCTCGGAACGCCTGCCTATTTCTGGGTGGTGTTCATTTCCATGGTCATAGGCCTTCTGGTGTTCGACCTTGGCTTCCTGCACAAGGACCAGAAGGAGATCGAAGCCAAGGAGAGCTTCATTCTCTATGCCGGCTACATGGCCATCGCTTTCGGCTTCGGCGCCTGGGTCTGGTATGCGAGGGGCGCCCAGTCGGGTCTCGAGTTCTTCACCGGCTATCTGATCGAGCAGTCGCTGGCGATGGACAATATCTTCGTCATCGCCACGGTCTTCGCCTTCCTCGGCATCCCGCGGATCTACCAGCACCGGGTGCTGTTCTGGGGCATCATCGGCGTCATCGTGTTCCGCGCCATCCTCATCGGGCTGGGCGCGGCGCTGGTCATGTCGTTCCAGTCGGTGCTGTTCCTGTTCGGCGCCTTCCTGGTATTCACCGGACTCAAGATGTTCAAGACGTCCAATGACAAGCCGTCGCTGGAGGAGAACTGGATCGTCAAGTTCATCCGCAAGCACTTCCGGGTGACCGACCAGCTGCATGGCGAGAAGTTCCGGGTAAAGCTGCCTGACCCCAAGACCGGCAAGCTCGTGTGGTTCATCACGCCGCTGTTCGTCGCGCTGATCATCGTCGAGTTCGTGGACCTGATCTTCGCGGTGGACTCGGTTCCGGCCATCTTCGCCGTGACCCAGGATCCGTTCATCGTCTACACCTCCAACATCTTCGCCATCCTTGGCCTGCGCGCCCTCTACTTCGCGCTCGCCGCCGCCATGCACCGGTTCAAGTACCTGCAGTACTCGCTGGCGGTGATCCTGGTGCTGGTTGGCATCAAGATCTTCCTGGTGCCGCTGGGCGTGAAAATCGATACCGCCCTGTCACTCGCGGTGACCATCGGCGTGCTGGCGGCGGGCATCGGCTGGTCGCTGTGGAAGACCCGCAACGACATGCCGGAGCCTTTGCCGGGGGCCCGCAAGGCGGAGGCGGCGGAATAGCGCCGCCTCTTGTCGTGGCCCGCGGATGCGCTATGAAAAGGCCCGTTCCACGGCGGTGTGCCTGTCATGAAGAAGCTCGAACACGCGATTGAAGCCATCATCCTCGCCTCGCGCTGGCTGCTGGTCGTCTTTTATGTCGGCCTGGCGGCGGCGCTGGTGCTCTATGCCATTTCTTTCGCGGGCAAGCTGTTTGACTTCGTCACCAAGCTGTTCACGCTCGAAGAGACCGATACCATCCTGAAAATGCTGGCGCTGATCGATGCCGCCCTGGTGGCCAGCCTCGTGGTCATGGTCATCATCTCGGGCTACGAGAATTTCGTGAGCCGCTTCGACAATGCGGATGGCGGCGAAATTTCCTGGCTGGGCAAGGTGGATGCCGGATCGCTCAAGATCAAGGTGGCCTCCACCATCGTGGCGATCTCGTCCATCCACCTTCTGCAAGTGTTTCTGAACGTCCAGCAGTTCACCGACAGTCAGCTGATGTGGCTCACCATCATGCACATGGCTTTCGTGGTCTCTGCCCTGCTGCTGGCCTATATCGACCGGCTGATGGCGTCCACCAAGAAGACCAAAGGCGAATAGTAGCCACACAGAGTAAGTTGGGGTTTGTCGCCATCACACCCTCCTCTGAGTTTTGTTAGAGCAAGATCCGGACTGGTTGGACAGCCCTGGCTATTGCGGGAACAGCTTGCCGAACACGTCCATGGAAGTATTGGCGCCACAAACAATGACGCCGACGCGCTCATCCTTCTCTGGCCGGTAAGCGCCCGAGAGCAGTGCCGCGAAGGCCGCCGCCCCTCCTGGCTCGCTGACCAGCTGTAACTCGCGCCACAGCACGCGCTGGGCGTTGCGGATATCGTCATCCGACACCAGCGCCACCTCGGCCACATGGTCTTTCGCGATCTCGAACATCAGCCTGCCCACCGTGGACGCGCCGAGCGAATCGGTCGCCAGGCCCGAGGGCTTGACGGCCACCCGCTGGCCAGCGGCCAGCGCGGCATGAAGCGTGTTGCAGGTGACGGGCTCGACGCCGATGATTTTCACACCCGACTGATACCAGGCGGCGATACCGCCGATGAGACCACCACCGCCCACCGCCACCAGCAGCGTATCGAGGCCCGGCGCCTGCGCCTCCAGCTCGCGCCCCAGCGTGCCCTGGCCTTCCAGTGTCGGCTCCGCGTCATAGGCATGGACGGATGTTGCGCCGCTGGCGGCGATCCACGCCTCGCACAGCGCCAGCGCTTCATCGTAGTGGGAGCCCTGCTGCACGATCTCGGCGCCATAGGAGGCGATGCGCGCCACCTTGGCGGGCGAAGCGATTTCGGGAACGAAGATCTTCGCTTTCGCGCCCAGCCTTTGCGCCGCATAGGCGACCGCGGCGCCATGGTTGCCGCCTGACGCCGTGGCGACACCCGCCGCGCCGATATCAGCGCCAAGCAGGGTGTTGAACGCGCCACGCGCCTTGAAGCTTCCGGAATGCTGCAGGAGCTCAAGCTTCAGGGTGACGGGCAGCGCCACGCTCTCGACCGTTATCTCGACGACTGGCGTCCGCCTGACATGCGGCGCGATGCGCTGCGCGGCGCGGTTGATGGCGTCTCGGCTGATCATTGCCGAGTTTTAATCACGCGTTGATCTCCATGCGCAAGCCCCTTCGATCGCGTGGCGGATCGGCCGGAAGGCGCAGGGACCGGCCCTCAAGAATGCGCCCCGCGCTCCAGGCGCAGGCGCAGGCATCGAGCAGATCGTCAGGACCAACCTCGGCCGTGCGGTAGACGGATGGCGGCAATGCGGCCAGCGGAAAGCCCGCTGCCTCCAGCAGGGTGCGTCTCAGATCCAGTCCCGGCGGATGCGGGCGGCTCTTCTGTTTCTTGGGCAGCGGCAGCGGCTGGCCGTTATTCATCGCCCAGAAAGCCAGCTCCGGGTGCACCTCGAAGACGCGTGACTGCAGGTCCGGGGTCATCAGCGCGTCGATCTCGCGCATCTTGGGGAAGATGTGGAACACCTGCTTGGAGACTTTCTTCGGCGGATCGGCGTTGCGGAGATTGGCCGCGCAGGCGGCACGATAATCCCGGCACATCACCGCTTCGCGCGACGGCACCGAGAACACGCTGGACTGGCGTTCGCCGAGCCTCGCCCGCGCCTCCCGCTCGGCAGCACGGCCCGAGCCATCCGGAAAGCCGATTGGCATGTCGACGGCGATCGCCGCGGCATCCATGGCGAGCACATCAGCGAAGCTTCGGTACAGATGATGAGACAGGGTTTCGCCCCAGCGCACCGCGATCCAGCCGCCCGGGCAGCCGTCCACCCCGATGACCAGGCTCATCGCTGGTGCAGCGCGCCCGCCACGTCGAGCACGGCGCGTCCGGCGCTCAGCGCAATCGCCCGGGCAAGCACGGCCATGGCCGCCGCGAGCGCGGCGCGCGGCGGCGCGGCGAGACGGGCAGCGAGATAGAGCCCGCTCAGGAAATCGCCGGTGCCGTGCGGGACCTGGGCCAGCCTCGGCGTCACAAAGCTGTCAGCGTCATCGCGCGTCACCAGAACGGTTGCGATCCGGGCATCGTCAACGGGAATGGAGGTGGCCAGCACTTCATCGATGCCGAGCGACCGCGCCGCCACGATGGCGCTGTCAATGCCGGTCACCGCATGGCCGGAGAGCAGGCCGAGCTCGAAGCAATTTGGCGTGAGGCAGGTGGCGCGCGGCAGAAGTTCGGCGCGGATCGCATCCGCCACCTCCTGCGGCACATAGAGGCGGCCATGATCGCCCATCACCGGATCGACCACGACAAAGGGAATGGCCGCGCGGTCCATCAGCTTCGCCACTTCCTCAACCTGTCCCGTCGTGGCGAAATAGCCCGTCAGCACGGCATCGAGGTCATGGAGCGCGCCCAGCGCCTCCAGCGCCGCGAGCATGCGCGCCATGTCCTCGGGCGAGGTGCGGAAACCCGCCGGCGGCCCATGGCCGGGATGGTTCGACAGCGTGATGGTGGGAAGGCCCAGCACCTCGTGGCCCGCCGCCTGCAGGGCGGGAACCGCCACGGAATTGCCGACCGGCCCCCACACCACCTGGCTCGACACGCTCAAAACGCGCATCAGATGACGTTCTTCTCGAACAGCGGAGCGTTATTCAAAATCCGCTCATAGCCGAAGCGGGTAAGGTCGATGGTGCGGTAGCCGCCGTGGAGGATCAGCTCGGCGATGGCGTTGCCGGAGGCCGGGCCCTGCTGCAGCCCATGACCGGAATAGCCATTGGCGAACAGGAAATTGGCGATTTCCGGGTGCGGGCCGATCACCGCGTTCTGGTCCAGCGCGTTGTAATCATAATGGCCGGTCCAGGCGCTGATCACTTTCACCGCCTCGAACAGCGGCACACGCTCCGCCAGCCGGCCCCAGATGCGCTCCTCAAACCACGCGTAATCGACCTCCCAGTCGAAGACCTCGGGTTCCTCATGCTCCTCCGGCGACAGGCCGCAGATGAAGTTACGGCCCTCGGGCCGGAAATAGACGCCGCCTGGCTCCACCGTAAGCGGGGCCTTGTGCAGGGCCTCGGTGGCGGCCGGGCAATCGAGTACGTAGACATAACGCTTGCGCGGGCCCACCGGCAGCGCAATGCCGGCAAGTGCCGCAAGCCGCCCCGCCCCGGTGCCGGCGGCATTGACCAGCGTGCCGCAGATCAGACTCTCGCCGGATGCCAGGTCGAGGCCCGAGATGCGCGCGCCATCACGCCGGAGGCCGGCGACCTCGCCCTGGATCAGCGCAACGCCCCGCGCCATGGCAGCCTTTCGGAACAAGGCGGCCAGCGAATAGGGGTCGACCCAGCCTTCGCCCGACAGCCCGAAGCAGCCGCCAGCCAGACCATCGGCGTTGAGCCACGGAAAGCGCGCTGCGAGCGCATCGCCCTTGAGCAGCACATTATGCGCGCCATGGGCGATCTGCACCGCGTGGTTTTCCTCCAGCACCGGCATGCCGCTGGCAGTGGCAAGGATGAGGTAACCCTGTTCGCGAAACGCGGCATCCGCCTCCGGGCCGAACTCCTCCTTGAGGTTCTTCACTACTGTGACGCCAAATTTCGAGAGCGCGATGTTCTCCGGCGTCGAGAATTGCTGGCGAAGCCCGCCACAGGACCGCGCGGTGCAGCCCGATTGCCAGCTCGTATCCCTCTCGATGATGGCCACCGAGCCGGTATATCCCAGCTTCTTCAGGTAATAGGCGGTGGCGCTGCCAACCACGCCGCCGCCGACAATCGCCACGTCATAGGATGCCATGGCGGCGAGATTGCCCAAAGCCGCTGCTTCCTACAAGGGGTGAGACTTAGGGCAAAAGAGCGGGCTTCCATTCGCCGGGCCCGGCGTTTAGTTTCGCCGCTCATCGATGCACGGATTTGCCATGACCTTCAGAGCCAGACGCAGCGTTCTCTACATGCCCGGCGCCAATGAGCGCGCCCTTGAGAAAGCCAAGACCCTCGAGGCCGATTCCCTGATCCTTGATCTCGAGGATTCGGTGGCGCCGGACGCCAAGGCAGATGCCCGCGCCAGGGTCGCTGCGGCAGTGAAGGGCGGCGGTTATGGCAAGCGCGAGCTGGCGATCCGCATCAACGGTCTCGACACGCCATGGGGCGTGGAAGACCTCAAGATGGCAGCCGAGGTGAACCCCGACGCCATTCTGGTGCCGAAGGTGGCGCGGCCCGGCGACATCGTGACCGTTTCGCGGATTCACGCCGGCATGGGCGGCGCAGCCGACACCCGAATGTGGGCAATGATGGAAACGCCGATGGCGATCTTCAATGTCCGCGAGATCGCCTCCGTGCACCAGGTGGCGCGGCTATCCTGCCTGGTGCTGGGCACCAACGATCTGCTGAAGGAATCGCGGGCTCTCGCAACCGGCGGGCGCTTCGCGATTCTGCCATGGTTGTCCATGACACTGCTGGCCGCACGGGCCTACGGCCTCGATGTGCTCGACGGTGTCTATAATGATTTCCGCGACGAGGCCGGCTTTCGCGCCGAGTGTGAACAGGGGCGGGCACTTGGCATGGACGGCAAGACGCTGATCCACCCCGGCCAGATTGCGGTATGCAACGCGCTGTTCTCGCCCGCACCGGAAGAAGTGGAATGGTCGCACAAGATCATCGCAGCCTTCAAGCTGCCGGAGAATACCGCAAAAGGAGTGATCACGGTGGAAGGGCGGATGGTGGAGCGGCTGCACCTGGCCATGGCCCAACGCGTGGCCGACATCGCCGAGGCGATAACCGCGCCATGAAAACCAATCCAGGAAACTTCTTCGAGGACTTCCGGCTCGGCCAGACCATCCGCCATGCCACACCCCGCACCCTCACGGCGGGCGACCAGACGCTCTACACGGCGCTCTACGGCGCGCGTTTTGCCGTGCAGTCCTCGGAGGTTTTCGCGACAACGGCTGGCTATCCAGCCGCGCCGCTGGACGATCTCCTGGTCTTTCACGTCGTGTTCGGCAAGACCGCGCCCGATATCTCGCTCAATGCGGTGGCCAATCTCGGCTATGCCGAATGCAGGTTCCTGAAGCCTGTCTATGTGGGGGATACACTGGCGGCACAATCGGAGGTGATTGGCCTCAGGGAGAATTCCAACGGCAAGACGGGCACCGTCTATGTGAGGACTGTTGGCCTCAACCAGCATGGCGAGCAGGTTCTCTCCTATGTGCGCTGGGTAATGGTGAGAAAACGCGACGAAAAGGCCCCTGCTCCCGCTCCGGCCGTTCCAAAGCTTGGCGGCCGCGTCGACCCCTCGGAACTAGGCCTGGCCTGCCCCGCCATCGACCGTGCAGGCTGGGACGATGCGCTGTCAGGGTCTGCATGCCGCTTTGATGACTACCGGGTGGGTGAAAAGATCGATCACGCAGACGCCATGACGGTGGAGGAGGCCGAGCACCAGCTTGCGACCAGGCTCTACCAGAACACCGCACGGGTGCATTTCAACCAGCATGCGGAGGCGCAAGGCCGTTTCGGCAGGCGGCTGATCTATGGCGGACATGTGATCTCGCTGGCCCGGGCGCTGTGCTTCAACGGGCTGGCCAACGCCTTTCACATCGCGGCGATCAATGGCGGGCGGCATGTGGCGCCGCTGTTTGCGGGCGGCACCGTCTATGCCTGGTCAGAAATCCTGGAGACGGCAGAGCTTCCCAAGCGCCAGGACATCGGGGCACTGCGGATTCTGACGCGGGCTACCCGCGATCTTGCCTGCGCATCATTTCCAACCGAGGACGGCGCGGCGGACAAGCCGGGCGTCATTCTTGAACTTGACTATTGGGCGCTGATGCCCCGCGCCTGATCAGGCGGCGGCGCGCTTCAGAGGCAGAACATTGTCAGGTCCGGGCTGCGGCCACAGGCGGTAATCAGGCGCCACCGGCTCGTACTGGTTCCAACGGGCGATCTCAGCAGCATAGGCCTGCGGATCGATGCTCAGGCCCTCGCCGCCTTCGATCAGGCCCAAACCGATCTCCGCATAGCTGGCGAGATTGGTGAGATTGGGCACCGGCAATTCGCCGTTGCGGAACTCCTCCCACATCCGGTCGTAGAGTCCTTCAAGACCCTTTACCAGTCGCGGCGTATCGAACAGCGCCGCGGTGTCGCGGTTATGGACCAGCCGCTTGCGCAGCTCGCCGGCGATCCCCGGCGTCTGGGCGATGGCGATGGCGCGCGCCACATACTCTTCCCAGCTGCTGCAGACCAGTTCCGGAAGCCCCGCGGACTTGACAAGCCCGGCACAGACGCGGGCCGCAAAGCCACGGCCCTCGAGCGTGAGTACCGGTGTTCCCATCCACATGGCATCAGCCGCAGTGGTATGGGCGCCATAGGGGAAGGTATCGAGGAACAGATCAGCCAGCGGATAACGCGCGAGATGCTGTGGGTTGGGGCGCTTCGGCGCGAAACACAGACGCTCCGGCGCAACACCGGCGGCGGCCGCCATCTGACGCAGACGGGCAGTGGTTTCAGGTGATGAATCAAGCAGCCAGAGCACGCTGGACGGAACGGCATTCAGGATCTGCATCCAGGCGGTGAAGACCTGGGCGGTGATCTTCTGGGTACCGTTCAGGCAGCAGAACACAAAGCCACTTCCAGTCAGGCCCTCGGCTTCGCGCTGCGGCGGCTCCGGGGCTACCCGGCGCTTGCGGTCATTGGGCTGATAGCAGGCAAGCCGCATCACCTTCTCAGAGAAAAAGATCTCATGGCCTTCCGGAATCACATGCGGATCGGCGATGATGTAATGGTGGTAGGGCGTCGCCATGCTGCCCGGAAAGCCGAACCAGTTGGCCTGGATGGGTGCGGGACGCCTCGCGAAGACAGCGGTGCGGGCATCGCGGGTGTAGCCGTTGACATCGACCAGAATGTCAATGCCGGTGCGGGCGATGAGCGCCGCCGCGTCATCGTCCGAAAAACCGGTGATATCCGTCCATGAGTCGAGACTGGCGCGGATGCGGGATTTGGTTTCGTCATCGCGGGCGATGCCGCAGTAATAGCCGTGAATCTCGAAGCGGCTCCGGTCATGAAGCTCCATGGTTTCGGAAATGCCGAAACCAACCGCATGTTCGCGGAGGTCGGACGACACATAACCGATCTTGAGCCGCCGCGGACGTTCGGCCATGCGTGTGGAATGTTCATAGGGCGGCTTGGCTGGCCGGGCGATGGTTTCGCGCGCGTAAACCGCGGTTCGCGCCAGCTGAAACATGGGGTCGTCAAACATCACCGCGGTCGAGAGCGGCGAGATATTGGCAAGGAGCGCGCGGGCCTCGACGCCATCCCAGCCGGTCACCACCGGCCACTTACATTGGCGCTGGCGGAGCGCGATCCAGTGCTGCGCGGCCTGCGCCTCATCCGGCGACAGATCGAGAACTTGGCGCAGCGCGTCTTCGGCGGGCGCGTCGAGGTGATTTGATTCCAGTACGCGGCCCGCCTGGGTTAGCGCCATCAGCTTGTGGCGCAACGCCGCGCCGTTGACGGAAGCGAGACGGCCTGACAGCGCCAGCCATTGGCTGATCGCGGCGCCAACCTGGCCTACGTCCTCAAGAGCGCGGCCGAGATTTATATATGGTGGATGAAAGTCCGGGTTGATACGGATAGCATCGCGCAGCGCATTGATGGCGCCGAAAGGATCGCCGCTGCGCTGGGCCACGACGGCCATGTTGAACAACGCCGCGGCGAGATTTGGGTCGTCCGGATTGAGGGCGACCCAGCGTTTGTAAAGCTCGGCCGCGCCAGCCGCGTTGTGTGTCTTCTCAAGGCGCTCGGCCTCATGGAACAGGGCGATGATGGAAGAGGACAAGGCGGTCGGCGCTCCCTTGTTAGCTGTTGCTGGCGACGATCAGGGCCGTGAGCTGATCGGCGCTCATGAGGCCGATCTGGGTTGAGGTAAAGGCAAGAGCCTTGGTGCTGTTCAGCGCGGAGATTTGCGCGGCGGTGATGCCGGAGATGCTCTGCGTGCTCAGCGACGGGATGCCCGTGGTTGCGCTCAAAGCCGAGAAGTTGGTGGTGCTGAGTGCCGAGAGCTGGCTTGCTGAGAGGGCGCCGGCCTGCGCTGTTGTCAGCGCCGCGAAGACGGTGGTCGTCAGGCTGTCCAGTGCCTGGGTCTGGATAGCCCGGAATTGTGCCGCCTCCAGAGAACCGATCTGGGTTGTGGTGAAGCGGCCAAGGCTGGTGGAGTTGAGGCCGGCGACCTGCACCGTTGACAGCGACGAGGCGGCGAGAGCCGCGAGCTGAGCGGTTTCCAGACCGTTGAGCTGGGTAGAGTTGAAGCCGCGCAGCTGCGTGGAAGTGAGCTGGCCCAGCTGAGTGGTCGAGAAGTCGGCAATCGCCGTGGTGGAGATGCTGCCAAGCTGGGTGGCGGTGACGGCGCCAAGCTGGGTGGTGCTCCATGCCTGGACATCGGACGAGGCCAGCGCGCCGAGCGCATTGGCGGAGATGGCGGCGATCTGGGTTGTGGCGAGCCCGCGTACCTGGGTGCTCGAGAGGTTCCCCACCGCCGTGGTGTTGAGACCCGCCGCCTGCTGGGTCGAGATCAGGCTGAGGTCGAGCGCCTGCAGGTAGGCGGAGTCCAGGGCATTCAGCTGGGTTGTGGCGATGCCGCGGAGCTGCACCGATGTCAGGCCGCCAAGCTGGGTGGTTGAGAAGTCCTGGATTTCGGTCGAGGTCAACCCGGCCATCTGCTGCGAAGTGATCGCGGCGAGCTGGGTGGTCGACCAGCCGCGGACTTCGGTGGAGCTCAGCGCGCCGAGGCCGGTGGCGGCGAGAGCCGCGATCTGGCCGGTGGTGAGCGCCTGCGCCTGGGTCGTCGACAGCGCGTCGAGCGTCGTAGCGCTGATGCTTCTGATCTGAGAAGTCGACAGATCGGCGACATTGAGCGCCGTCAACTCCGCCGTTCCGAGGTTGTTCAGCTGGGTGGCGGTGAAAGCCCGCACCTGCGTGCTGGTCAGCTGCCCGAGCTGGGTGGTCGAGAAGCCGGCGATCCCGGTGGTGGTGAGCAGAGAAAGCTGGCGGGTGGTGATAGCGCCGAGCTGGGTGGTGCTCCAGGCCTGGAGATCGGTGGAGTCCAGCGCGCCAAGACCCGTTGTGGTCATCGCCGCGACTTGCGTTACGGTGAAACCCCGCGCCTGGGTCGTGGTCAGGTTACCGATCGCCGTCGCATCCATCGCCACAACCTGGGTTGCCGACAGATCGGCGACGTTCAGCGCGTTAAGCTGCGTTGTGCCGAGATTGTTGATCTGGGTGCCCGTCAGGCCGCGCAGCTGCGTGGAAGTGAGCTGGCCCAGCTGAGTGGTCGAGAAGTCGGCAATCGCCGTGGTCGTGAGGCCGGCCAACTGCTGTGATACCAAAGCTGCGAGTTGCGTCGTAGACCAGCCGCGCACCTCCGTCGAGCTCAACGCATCGAGGCCCGTGGAAGTTAAAGCGGCAATCTGCGTGGTGCTGAACGACTGCGCCTGAGTGGTGGAGAGAGCGTCAATCGCAGTCGAGGACATGCTGCGGAGTTGTGTGACGCTGAGCGACGTGACATCAAGCGCGTTAAGCTGGGTCGTCGCCATATTGTTGAGCTGACCGGTGGTCAGCCCGCGGACCTGCGTCGAAGTCAGCTGCCCGAGCTGGGTCGTGGAGAACTCCGCGATCGCCGTGGTCGAAAGGCCGGCGAGCTGCTGCGACGTGATAGCTGCGAGCTGGCTCGTGGACCAGCCCTGGACTTCCGTCGAGCTCAGTGCTTCAAGGGCCGAAGACGACAGCGCGGCGATCTGCGCGGTCGTAAGAGACTGCGCCTGCGTAGTGGACAGAGAATCGATCGCTGTCGCCGACATGCCACGGATCTGAGAGACGCTAAAAGCCGCCGCATTGAGCGCGTTCAGCTGCGCCGTCGCCAGATTGTTGAGCTGCGTCGTCGTTAGGCCGCCCACCTGGGAATTGCTCAGCAGGCCAAGTTGGGTGGTGGAGAAATCGCTGACCGCGGTTGTCGAGAGTCCTGCCAGCTGCTGCGATGTGATGGCCGCGAGCTGCGTCGTGGACCAGCCTTGGATTTCCGTTGAGCTGAGCGCGTCAAGCCCGGTCGAGGAGAGAGCGGCGATCTGCGTAGCGGTGAGCGACTGCGCCTGGGTTGTTGAAAGAGAATCAATCGCCGTGGAGGACATACCGCGGATCTGGGATGTCGTGAGCAAGCTCACATCGAGCGCGTTGATCTGAGTGGTGGCCAGGCTGTTTATTTGGGTTGTCGTAAGGCCGCGTACCTGAGTCGAGGTCAACTGACCGAGTTGCGTGGTTGAGAAATCGGAAATTCCGGTGGAGGTCAATCCGGCAATCTGGCTTGAGGTTACGGCGGCCAGCTGCGTCGTATTCCAGCCCTGGATGTCCGTGGATTCCAGCGCCTCGACCGCGTAGGCCTGCATGGCGCCGATCTGCGAGGCGGTTAACGCGCTCGCCTGCGTTGAGGTGAGATTGGTGATGGTGGTGGCGATGAGAGACCGGATGGCGGACGTGGAGATAGACTGCACCTGCGAGGTGCTAAGAGCCGTAAGATCGGTGGTTTCCATGGCATTGAGTTGCGTGGCGGAGAACGCGGCCATCTGAGTGGTGCTCAGAGCCTGGATGTCGGTTGTTGAAAACGCCTGAATGGCCGTGGCGCTGAGAGACGCGATTTGCCGCGTGGTCAAACCTGAAACGATCGACATCAGAAGGACTCCCCTCGAGGGATGTCTTTCTCACATCCCCACAAACCTCTCGATCTTGGACACAAAAATGGCGCGTTAACCCTGCGCGAGCCTTGCTCGCGGATTTCGAACGGAGGGTCGTGGGCAGCCTGACGGTGGCATGATGCCTATGGGCCGTAATAGCCCATCTTCCGCCAGCGATAGTCTAGACAGGAAAGTATAAAGAAGGTCTTAAGCGGCTGGGAGGCATCTTCTACACATCGAGATTGGCCACGTTGAGCGCATTCTCACGGATGAAATCGCGCCGCGGCTCGACCACATCGCCCATCAGCTTGGTGAAGATATCGTCAGCTTCATCAAGCTCGGATACCTTGACGCGCAGCAGGGTGCGGACATTGGGATCAAGGGTCGTTTCCCATAGCTGCTCCGGGTTCATCTCCCCAAGACCCTTGTAGCGTTGCATGGCGATTCCCTTGCGCCCGGCAGCAAAAACCGCCTCGAGCAACCCAGACGGACCATGAATAACGGTTTCACCGTCCTTGCGGCGCAGCCGGCCCGGCCTACCGTAGATTTCCTGGAGATGCTCGGCCTTCTTGTCGAGGCGCAGCGCATCCGCAGACCCGATCAGCTTGCCGTCAAGCATCCAGCTTTCCCTGACGCCACGCACCTCGCGGGTGAAGCTCAGCCCGCCGTCCGGCGTGGGTTCGCCAGCCCAGCCACGCTCGGTTTCTTCTACGATGGCATCGAGGCGGCGGGCGATATAGGCGGCGGCGGCACTCGCCTGTTCGGGGCGCGCCAGCACCTCGGGGTTAAGCACGCCCGCAATGGCCGCCTGCTCGATCACCGGCCGCGGATAGCGCGAATGCAGCGCGTCAAGCGCCGCGCGTACCGAGAGGGCTTCCTCGACAATGGCGCGAAGATCGGCGCCAGCGCGCTCACTGCCGTCGGCCAGCACCAGGACCGTGTTCTCAAGGCCAGTTTCGACGAGGTAGGTCTCGAGTGCCTTGGCATCCTTAAGATATTGCTCGGAAGAACCGCGCTTCACCTTGTAGAGCGGCGGCTGCGCGATATACAGGTGGCCGCGCTCGATGATCTCTGGCATCTGCCGGTAGAAGAAGGTGAGCAGCAGCGTGCGTATATGCGCGCCGTCGACATCGGCGTCGGTCATGATGACGATCTTGTGGTAGCGCAGCTTCCCGATATTGAACTCCTCGCGGCCGATGCCGGTGCCGAGCGCGGTGATGAGCGTTCCGATTTCGGCGGATGACAGCATCTTGTCGAAGCGGGCGCGTTCGACATTGAGGATCTTGCCGCGCAGCGGCAGAACTGCCTGGTTCTCGCGCTGGCGGGCCTGCTTGGCGGAGCCGCCGGCCGAGTCGCCCTCGACGATGAACAGTTCTGATTTCGCCGGATCGCGCTCCTGGCAGTCGGCAAGCTTTCCTGGCAGCGAAGAGATGTCCAGGGCACCTTTGCGCCGCGTTAGTTCACGGGCCTTGCGGGCGGCCTCGCGCGCCGCCGCAGCCTCGACCACCTTTGAAACGATGGCCCGTGCCTCAGCCGGATGCTCCTCGAACCAGGCGCCGAGTTGCTCACCGACCAGGCCTTCGACCACCGGCCGCACCTCGGAGGATACCAGCTTGTCCTTGGTCTGGGACGAGAATTTGGGGTCCGGCACCTTGACCGAGAGAACGCAGGTCAGGGCTTCACGCGCGTCGTCGCCGGTGAGCTGCACCTTCTCCTTCTTGGCGATGCCGCTGTCGCTGGCATAATTGTTGACAACGCGCGTCAGGGCAGCGCGGAAACCGGCCAGATGGGTGCCGCCGTCACGCTGCGGAATATTGTTGGTGAAGCACAGCACATTCTCGTGGTAGCTGTCATTCCACCACAGGGCGCAATCGACAGTGATGCCGTCCTTCTCACCGTGAATCATGATCGGATCGGAGAGCACGGCCTGCTTGGTGCGGTCCAGATAGCGGACGAAGGCAGCAATGCCGCCCTCATAGAAAAGCTCCACCTCCTTGGGCTCCACGCCGCGCCGGTCAGCAAGCAGGATGCGGACGCCGGAATTGAGGAAGGCCAGTTCGCGCAGACGGTGTTCGAGCGTGGCGAAATCAAACTCGGTCTTGGAGAAGGTTTCCGGCGAGGGCAGGAAGGTCACCTCAGTGCCCCGCTTTCCAGGTGCTTCACCGACCACGTTCAGCGGCGCATCGGGCTCGCCGTGGCTGAAGCTCATGAAATGCTCCTTGCCATCCCGGAAGATGGTGAGCTTGAGCTTGGTCGATAGCGCATTGACCACCGACACGCCCACGCCATGCAGGCCCCCTGAAACCTTATAGGAGTTCTGGTCGAACTTTCCGCCCGCATGCAGCTGGGTCATGATGACTTCGGCGGCCGAGACGCCTTCGCTCTTGTGGATATCGGTCGGGATGCCGCGGCCATTGTCGGTGACCGTGCAGGAACCGTCGGCATTCAGGGTGACGGTAACGCGCGTCGCGTGCCCCGCCAGGGCTTCATCGATTGCGTTATCGACGACCTCATAGACCATATGGTGCAGGCCAGAGCCGTCATCGGTGTCGCCGATATACATGCCGGGCCGCTTGCGCACCGCGTCGAGGCCCTTCAGAACCTTGATCGAATCCGCGCCATAGGCGCCGTTGTTCGTATCATCCGTCTCTGACATCACTCTTCCATCGCCTCCCGGACCACGCCGTCTTCGACAGTGAAGACAGCGCCAGCCCGGCCAATCGCCTCGAACAGCTGGGCGTCTGTTCCAGTCATCCAGCTCTGCGATCCGAGGGCCGCCAGAGCCTCCAGCAAACTCCTGCGCCTCGCCCGGTCCAGGTGAGCCGCGACCTCGTCCAGCAACAGCAGTGGCGCCACCCCTGCTCCTGCCTTGACCGCCCGCGCCTGGGCCAGCAAAAGCCCGATCAGCAGCGCTTTCTGTTCGCCTGTCGAACACTGCCCGGCAGGCATGCCCTTGGGCCCATGCAGCACCGCGAGGTCACTGCGGTGCGGGCCTCTCAGGCTGCGCCCCGCGGCACGGTCAAGCCCCCGCGAATCGTTCAGAATTCTACGATATTCATCCTCAACTTGCACGGCAGGCTTTGCCGCCACGAGCGCCTCGATCTCACCTTCCACAGCGATCTCGGCCCAGGGAAAGGAGCTTTCCGACCTCGCCTCCTGAATATGGGTCCTGAGGGCCTCCATTCCAACCAGACGGGCAGCGGAAATAGCCACGGCAGCCTCCGCCATCTGGGCCTCCAGGCTGGCGAGCCACGCGGGATCGGGGCGCAGGTCCTCAAGCAGCAGGTTCCGCTCGCGCATGAGCTTTTCGAACACGGCGGCGCGCGTGGCATGTTCGGGGTCAAAGGCGGCCACCAGCCGGTCCAGAAACCGGCGGCGGTCCGACGCGGGACCGGCAAACAGACGGTCCTGGGCGGGGGTGAGCCAGAGCAGGCGCACATGGTTGCTAAGTGCACCGGCAACCTTCTGCACCTCGCCATCGATGACAACAAGACGGCCGCCACCGTCGCCGGCTTCAGACTGGCCGCTCCAGCCGGTACCGATCGACGTGAGACCTCCGGCGGCCTCAACCTCGGCAGCCACCGCCCAGCTCGGGGCGCCACCGTAACGGGCCAGCTCGCCAAACGGGGCGGCGCGCAAGCCGCGTCCAGGCACCAGCAGCGAAATGGCCTCAAGGATGTTGGTCTTGCCAGCGCCATTGGCGCCCACCAATGCCACCAGACCAGCCGGCACCCGCAGGCGCAGGCCGCCATAGTTGCGGAAGTCCGTCAGCGTCAGCTTGCGGATGGCGAGAGCGGGAGAATCGGTCACAAAACCAAGCTTACACCCGCATCGGCATCAGCACATAGAGGGCCTGTCCATCAGCCGGGTCGCGGATGATGGTGGGGGACCCGGCATCCGCGAGACTGAACTCGATTGTCTCAGACTTGATCTGGCCGGCCACATCCATGAGATACCGCGCGTTGAAACCGATATCGATGGGGGCTGCGTCATAGGAACAGGCAAGCTCCTCCTCGGCGGAGCCCGAGTCCGGATTGTTGACGGCGAGCACAACCTTGTTACCGCCGATCTGCAGTTTGACCGCCCGCCCTTTCTCGAGGGAAATGGTGGAGACGCGGTCTACCGCGGCGGCGAAACCCGCCGTCTCAAGGATGAGTTTCTTGTCATTGTTGCGCGGAATGACCCGCTCGTAGTCCGGAAAGGTGCCATCGATCAGCTTCGAGGTGAGCACGAGGTCTCCCGCCGAGAACCTGATCTTGGCAGCCGATAACGACACATCCACTGCGCCCTCGAGGCCCTCGAACAGCTTGACCACCTCGAGCACGGTCTTGCGTGGCACGATCACTCCCGGCATGCCATTGGCACCTTCCGGACGCGGAATCTCAGCCTGCGCGAGCCGATGGCCGTCAGTGGCAACCACGCGCAGCGTGCCAGCCGCCACCACGTCGTGAAGATAGATGCCGTTGAGGTAGTATCGCGTCTCCTCGGTGGAAATCGCAAAGCGGGTCTTGTCGATCAGGCCCTTGAGGTCGGCGGCGGAGATGGCGAAACTGTGCGGAAAATCGCCTGCCGCGAGATCCGGAAAATCCTCATGCGGCAAAGCCTGCAACGAGAACCGTGAGCGGCCCGAGAAGATCGAAACCCGCTGGCCGTCCCCCGCCCGGTCGAGTTCAAGCTGGGCGCCGTCGGGCAGCTTGCGCACGATGTCATAGAGCATATGCGCCGGCACCGTTGCAGCCCCGCTCCGCGCGACTTCGGCCGGAACGCTTTCAACGATTTCGATGTCGAGATCCGTGGCGGTCAGCTTCAATTGCCCCTGCGCCGCCTGCAGCAGCACATTGGACAGGATCGGAATAGTATTGCGGCGCTCGACCACGCTCTGCACATGGGTGAGCGCCTTCAGGAATGCCGACCTTTCGATCGTAACGCGCATGAACGGTTGTCCCCCTGCTGGTATGGCCCCGGCAACCTGCCGGGCCGAAGACATTGGCCCGGTTGCAGGTCCAGTTCAAGTGGCCGCGCTGCGGTTTTCAACCCTGTTCGACGAGGCGGACCAGCAGCGCCACTTCACGGGCCAGCCGGTCGTCGGTCTTGATCTGGTCCTCGATCTTGCGCACCGCGTGGAGGACCGTCGAATGGTCACGCCCGCCAAAGCGCCGTCCAATCTCCGGGAGCGACCGGGCGGTCATCTTCTTGGCCAGATACATGCCGATCTGGCGCGGCACCACGACGCTGCGGGCCCGGCGGGGCGACAGCAGGTCGGTCCGGCCGACATTGAAATGGCGCCCTACAACCTTCAGGATATCGTCGATCTTGATACGCGAGCCGTCCGGCGCCGCCTGCATGTCACGCAGCACCAACGAAGCCAGGTCAAGAGTGACCGCCGCCTGGTTGAACTGCTGGTAGGCGGCGATACGGTTCAGCGCACCTTCCAGTTCGCGGCCCGAACCGTTGATGCGGTTGGCGATGAATTCAAGGACCTCGTCCGGAATGGTGACCGACTGATCGCGCTTACGCATGATTTCATAGCGGCTCTTGAGGATCCGGTGGCGGGTTTCAAGATCAGGCATCTCGATGTCCACCACCAGGCCGCCCATCAGCCGCGAGCGCATGCGCTGGTCAATGGCGTCGAGCTGGGCGGGCGGCACGTCCGCCGCCACGATCACTTGACGGCGGGAGTCGACCAGCGAATTGAAAGCATTGCAGAACTCCTGCTGCATGGTCTTGCCTTGCAGGAACTGGAAATCATCAATCAACAGCACGTCGATGGCTGCAAATTGTTCCTTGAAGGCCAGCGTATCCCGCTGGCGCAGCGCCATGACAAAGTTGATCATGAACCGCTCGGCCGTCAGGAACATCACTTTGCGGTCTGGCCGGCGGTCACGGATGCGATGAGCCACCGCCGAAAGCAGATGCGTCTTTCCGAGTCCCGACGCGGCGTGGATGAACAGCGGGTTGAAGCTGATGGCCACGCCGGGCGCGGCATCTGCAACCCGGCACATGGCGGCGTGCGCCAGCTGATTGGAGGCGCCGACCACAAAAGTCTCGAAGGTCTGACCCGGATCAAGCAGCGGACCGCGGTCCACGGCGGCCTGCGCGGCGGAAACTACCGGAGTTATCCCGCCCGCTGTTGCGGCTTTCTGCGGCGCCGGCATCGCCTGATCTTCACCAGCCGGACGCGTTGGCAGGCTTGCGCGCATCCGGACGCGGACAATCGTGCTGTCGATGGGCCCCAGTTCCGCCTCGCCTATCTTCTGGAGTTTAGAGACATAATGCGTCTCGATCCAAGACCTCAGGAAGCGGGTCGGGACGGAAACCGTCAACCTGCCCGTTGTGAAGTCTTCGATCTCCATGCGGGCAAACCACGAACTATAGAGATCTTCCCCAAGTTCAGCGCGCAGCCGTTGCGCGACACGATCCCACTGTCTTTTCACTTCCGGCGATACGGTCATCTGTGTTCTTATCCCTGCCGCGCAGCCTTACACGCGCACTTCAACTATCCGGTGGAGCACGGCCCAACCAGTTCAAAGCCAATCTTTACTGCCTGTGTTTAGGAGTAGTCGGTGTCCGCGCCTGCGTCCGGCTTTCGTAGCGCGATTGCCATCCTATGCCCCTGCCGCAGCATTGATGCTGAATTCAAACTTTCATCCTGGTTTGGCCATGCGCCCTTGTTATCCCCACGCAAACGGCTCCCCCTGGACAAAAGACGCCCCACAAATACAAACGCTGACTGGTTGTCAGAGCACAGGACCCGAAACGCCCCGAACCCTGCTTATCTGGCGCGGGACGCTGGCCGGTCGGCCACCCGCAGAAAGACTTTACAAAAGCGTTACCGGCGCAAGCAACCTGATTCCGAAAATACTCCGTACACGGAATTGGGCGGCCAGGCCGCGGCCTGTTCGCGTTCCGGAGTCGGTTGCGCTAAGGCGCTGAGAACGCGAAGAATTCAGATTGGTTGACGGAAGGCAAGGTCGCTTCAGTGACCGCCGCAACTTTAGGTCAATTTTATGATGTACAGTTGTGGCCGCCGCAAAAACCCAGTGTCAGACTCGCTGCACCAAGACAAAACTATGATTTAGTTCATTAATTTCTGCGCGAGACATTCCGTTCCCGGACAAATGCCAAGCATGTGGACAACGCAAAAGCGCCGGACAGCAGAGGTCCGGCGCTCGAATTTTCAGCGACTCTAACGGTGATCGTGACGCTTATAAAGATGGAAACGGAAGCGCAACCGGAAGGCGAAACACGAGACGCGGTCTCGCAATGTTCGGACGCACTCCGACCGGCTTACCCGCCATCACGTGAATGACCGGGGTCGTCAGGCCTTCAAGGCTTTCACGCGCGCTGACAGGCGAGATACCTTGCGCGACACGGTATTCTTGTGCAGCACGCCCTTCTGGGCGCCGCGCATCATTTCGGGCTGTGCGGCCTTGAGCGCTTCGGCAGCGGCGGCCTGATTTCCGGAAGCAATCGCCTCCTCGACCTTGCGCACATAGGTGCGGATGCGGCTCAGACGGTTCTTGTTGATCACGGTGCGGCGGGTGGCGACGCGCGCCGCTTTTTTCGCCGATTTCGTATTGGCCATTTGGCTTTGGTCCTGCTTCTCTGAAACAATGCGATCAGCGCTCTAGGGCAACAGTCCGCATGCGTTTCAGCGTGCGTCCCGTCACCCCCGCCTCTCGGGATTGCGGGCTTATAGTGACGGTGCCTGGCGCCGTCAATGGCCTCCCGCGCGGCGGCCCGGTCAGGGCTTTTCCCAGCGTCCCGTCTTCTCAGAGCGCAGGAAGGCATCGAGAATCCGCATGTTCTGGATGGCGTCTTCGACGCCCCAGACAGGTTTTTGCCGTCCTCGGATGACCCGGCCAAAGGCCTCAGCCTGCAGCTGATACTGGTCGGACACCGGAAGTTCGGTCCAGAGGCCCTCGTTCATGGTCATGCCCTGCACGAAATAGCGGTTGGGCCGGTCGGGCGGCGCATTGAACGGTATCTCGATTTCGATGCGGCCCTTGGTGCCCATGATGTTGACGCGCTGATAGGGCGCCAGCTGGGTAGACACCGCGAAGGACAATTGCTGGCCCTCGCCGAAATCGGCAAGGCCGCTGGCCAGCCGGTCGGTCTTGAATTTGGGGTCGCGCTCAAAGGCTGCGATGACGCGTTGCGGCTCGGCAGCGAAAATGAAGCGCGACACGGTGATCGGGTAGCAGCCGATGTCCAGAAGCCCGCCACCGCCGATATCGGCCTGGTTGCGCACATTCCCGGGGTCGCGGTTGAAGTAGGAGAACAGCACCTGGATGGCCTTCACCTCGCCGATCTTGTTTTTCTTCACGAGGTCGCGCGCCGCGATCCACTGGGCGGCGTGGCGCACCATGAAGGCTTCAGCGAGATGAATACCTTTAGGCGCCTGTCGCAGCTTGGCGGCTTCGCGCGCGGTAATGGCCACTGGCTTCTCGCACAGCACGTGCTTGCCGGCCCGCGCCGCCGCCAGCGTCAGCGGCACATGCAGGTGATTGGGCAGCGGATTATAGACCGCCTCGATTTCCGGATCGGCCAGCATCTCCGCGTAAGAGCCATAAGCCTTCGGAATGCCAAGCTTCGCCGCCCACTCCTGCGCGGTCTTCTTGCGCCGGGATGAGATGGCCACGATCTCGATGTCGCGGCTTTTCAGCATGCCGGGAATGACTTTCGCCACGCCGATGTTGGCGGTCGAGATGATGCCCCACTTCACCGGTTTCATGGTTTCCTCCTGCCGTGGTTGAAGTTCTATGGTGATCCGTCCATGGCCCAGGCCGTGCCGCTTGCCAAGGGGCCAACACCGAGATGGGCCGCCACGCTCTGGCCGATATCGGCGAAGCTGTGCCGAAGGCCGATGCAGGTGGGCGTATTTCCCGGCTGGTAGCTCATGATCGGTATCTGCTCGCGGGTGTGGTCGGTACCGGTCCAGCTTGGATCGTTGCCATGATCGGCGGTGAGCACCAGGAGGTCGCCCTTGCGGAGCTTCGCCATGATGCGCGGCACTTCCCCGTCAAAGGCTTCCAGCGCCCGGCCATAGCCAATAGCGTCCCGGCGATGGCCGAACTCGGTATCGAAATCGACGAAATTGGTCATCAGCAGGCCGCCCTCGCCAAGGCTGTCCATCCCGGACAAGGTCGCCTCCAGAAAGGCCGGATTGCCGGAGACCTTGATTTCGCGTCCGGTGCCGGAGTGCGCGAAGATATCGCCGATCTTGCCCACAGAAACCACGTCGCGGCCAGCCGCGCTCACCCGGTCGAGCAGCGTTGGCGCGGGCGGCTTGACGGCGTAGTCCTTGCGGTGACCGGTTCGGGTGAATGTGGCGGCGGTCTCGCCGACGAAGGGTCTCGCGATGACGCGGCCGATATTCATCGGATAGGTGAGCTCGCGCGCCACCCGGCAGACCTCATAGAGCCGTTCCAGCCCGAAATGCACCTCATGGGCCGCGATCTGCAACACGCTGTCCGCGCTGGTGTAGGCGATGGGCTTGCCGGTGCGGATGTGTTCCTCGCCGAAATCCTCGATCACCTGGGTGCCCGAGGCATGGCACATCGCAAGCAGACCCGGCAGGGCGCAGCGGCTGACGATGCCGTCGATCAGCTGTTGTGGAAAGGCCGGGATCCGGTGCGGGAAATAGCCCCAGTCGAAGGCCAGCGGCACACCGGCGATCTCCCAATGGCCGGTGATCGTGTCCTTGCCGCGCGAGACCTCACGCGCCACGCCATATTGCCCGATCAGCGGTTGAGGCGGCAGAGGGTTGCGCCCCGCCGAGAGTCCGGCAGCAAGCCCCAGCCCCAGTGACGCAAGGTGCGGCAGCGCAAGCGGCATCCGGTCAGCAATGTGCAAGAGCGTATTCGCTCCCGCATCGCCGAACGAGGCTGCATCGGGCGCACCGCCCACACCCAGCGAATCGAGAACCAGAATAAAGGCGCGTGCCATGGGCTCACCTGCTCATGCGGTGACGCGCGACAGCACGCAGGGCCTGGGCGGCGGCGCCTCACCCAGCACATAGGCGTCCCGGACGATGTCCGCGGCTGCCGCAAAACTCGCCTCATCCACGGCATGCACGAGGCAGAGCGGCGTTGAATGGCCAGCGCTGGCGCCCTTGCCAAGAAGCCCGGAAAGGCCAACGCGATGATCGATGACATCCGCCGCCACCCGCCGCCCGCCACCCAGCGCGATGACGGCAAGACCCAGTTCCCGGGTCCGGATGGCGGCGACGGTTCCCTCTCGATCGGGGTGGACGGCGCGCGTGATCGGGGCGGCCGCCAGATGCTTTTCGTGATTCTCAGTGAAGTGCCGCGGCCCGCCCAACCCCTGCACCATGCGATCAAACTGTTCGGCGGCCCGCCCTGAAGCAAGCGTTTCCGCCAGCCTGGCGCGCGCCGCCTCGGCGGTATCGTCGATCCCGGCGCTCAGCAGCAGCTCGGACCCCAGCGCGAGCGTGATGTCGAGTACCCGTGGATCAGCGCGGCGGTTGAGCAGGACCTCGCAGGCATGCGCCACTTCCAGCGCATTGCCGGCGCAGGGAGCGAGCGGCTCATCCATATCCGTGATGAGTGCGGTGGTGGGAAGCCCGGCGCCATTGGCCACGGCGACCAGGCTTTCGGCAAGCGCGCGGGCCTCTTCGATATTGGTCATGAAGGCGCCGGCGCCCATCTTCACGTCGAGCACCAGATGCTCAAGCCCCGCCGCCAGTTTCTTCGAGAGGATCGACGCGGTGATGAGCGGAACCGACTCTACCGTCGCGGTCACATCGCGGATGGCATAGAGGCGCTTGTCGGCCGGGGCCAGATCGGCCGTCTGGCCGATGATGGCGCAGCCCGCTTCCCGCGTCACTTTGCGAAACAGCTCGAGCCCCGGCTGGGTGGCATAGCCCGGAATCGAGTCGAGCTTATCCAGCGTGCCGCCGGTATGGCCTAGTCCGCGGCCCGAGATCATCGGCACATAACAGCCGCAGGCCGCCAGCATGGGCGCCAGATAGAGCGAAATGTTGTCACCGATGCCGCCGGAGGAATGCTTGTCGACGACCGGCCCAGGCAGGTCCCATGCCAGCACGGCGCCGGAATCGCGCATGGCAAGCGTCAGGCCCACGGCTTCCTCGCGGCTCATGCCGCGGAAGAATACCGCCATGGCGAAGGCCGCCACCTGGCCCTCCGAGACGCGGCCCGAGGTGAGCCCGGCGATGAACGCGCGTACCTCCTCGCGGCTCAGCGCCGCGCCATCACGCTTGCGGCGGATCACCTCCTGCGGCAGCACCTTAAGACTCCTCCAGGAACCGGGCGATCAGTTTCTGGAGCTCGGCGGCGGCCCGCGCTCCTTCGCGCTTGGTTTCCTCATGGCTGGGCGATGATCCCTCGATTCCTGCCGCAAGATTGGTGATCACCGAGATCGCCGCCACCTTGAGACCAAAACGCCGGGCCAGAATAGTCTCCGGCGCTGTCGACATGCCAACCGCCGTACCGCCGACGATCTGGAACATGCGGATTTCAGCTGGCGTCTCGAAGGAAGGGCCAGAACACCAGCAATAGACGCCTTCGTGAAGGACAATGCCTTTGACCGCGGCGGCGGCGCGAAAGCGGCGGCGCAGCTCCGGGTCATAGGCATCGGTCATGGGAACGAAGTTCTCGTCGCCATGCTGGCCGATCAGCGGATTCATGCCGGACAGGTTGATGTGATCGGAAATGAGCATCAGCGCGCCCGGGCGCATCTCCGGCTTCAGGCTGCCCGCGGCATTGGTGAGGATCAGCGTCTCGATGCCAGCGCCGTGGAGCATTTCAATCGCCGGGCGCATCACGGCGGCGTTGCCAGATTCATAGGGATGCGCGCGGCCAGCAAGGACCACGGCCTCCTTACCGCCAAGCCAGCCGGCAACCAGCTTCCCGGCATGGCCCGAGATGCGGGTGGCTGGGAAACCGGGAAGCGCGGCATAGGGAATGACCAGCGGTTCCGCCACGGCATCGGCCAGCGCGCCAAGGCTCGACCCCAGCACGATGGCGGTTTTCGGCGCGCGCTTTCCAAGCCGCTCTGAGAGGGCGTTCACCGCAAATGCTCCGGTCCGAAGGAATAGGGCAGCAACTCATCGAGCGTGAAAGTCTGGATCAACTCCCCCGCCTCGGTGAGGCAATGGATCTTCACGTCGGGCCCGGCAAACTCCCTGATCTTCTGGCGGCAGCCGCCGCAGGGCGTGCACAGCGCAGCACCATTGCCCATGACCGCCACTTCGGTGATGCGCCGGCCACCGGCCATGATCATGGCCGAGATTGCCGACGGCTCCGCGCACCAGCCCTGTGGGTAGGCGGCGTTCTCGATGTTGCAGCCGCCATGCACGCGGCCATATTCATCGCGCACCGCCGCCCCCACATGGAATTTCGAATAGGGCGCATGCGCCTTGAGGCGGGCAGCTTTTGCCTCTTCGGCGAGGTCATGCATGTCAGCGGTCCTTCGTATAGGGAATGCCCGCCGCCTTGGGCGGCACTGACTTGCCGATGAAGCCCGCCAGCAGCACCACGGTGAGCACATAGGGCAGCATGTTGATGAACTGCACCGGAATCTGGACGCCGGCCACCGACGCCCCTTGCGCGAAATTGCCAACCGCCTGCAGGAAGCCGAACAGCAGGCAGGCGCCCAGCGCCGGCCAGGCCCGCCAATTGGCGAAAATCAGGGCGGCGAGCGCCATGAAGCCGCCACCCGCCGTCATGTCGCGCACGAAGCTCGACGACAGCGAGGTGGAGATGAAGGCGCCGGCGACGCCGCACAATACACCAGCGATGATCACCGCGCGGTAGCGCAGGGCGGCCACCGAAATACCGGCGGTATCGACGGCCTGCGGATTCTCGCCCACCGCGCGCAGCCTGAGCCCGAAGCGGGTCCGGGCCAGCGCCCAGGCGGTGAGCGGCACCATGGCGATGGCGAAATAGGTGAGAACCGAATGCGCGAGGAAAATCTTGATCAGTCCGCCGATCACCGGCGCGTCCGCGAGCGCGCCGAAATCGATCGGCAGGAAGCGGCCCTCCGGCGGCAGCGCCGGGGTGCGGCCGCCTTCGCGGAACCATTCATTGCCGAGCACCACCGCAAGCCCGGCCGCCAGCATGTTGATGGCCACACCGGAAACCACCTGGTTGCCGCGTTGGTTGATCGAGGCATAGCCATGCACCAGAGCAAAGCCGAGCGAGGCGAGGATGGCGAAGAACAGCCCGATCCAGGCCGAGCCGAAAACCGCCGCAGCCGAGGCTGCGGCAAAGGCGGCGATCAGCATCTTGCCTTCCAGTCCGATGTCGACAATGCCGGCGCGCTCTGACCACAGGCCTGCAAGACAGGCGAGGATCAGCGGCACGCTCATGCGGATGGTCGAGGCGAGGAGTTCGACATAGAGGTCCATCTAGGCCTCCTCCGCGCGGAAGAACAGCGCCGCAACCCAGGGCCGGAAAGCATATTCCAGCGCCCCCATGAACAGGATGACGAGGCCCTGGATCACCACCACCATGTCACGGTTGATGTCGGGCTTGGCGAAGGAAAGTTCCGAGCCGCCTTGATAGAGCAGCCCGAACAGCATCGCGGCAAGCACGATTCCCACGGGGTGCGAGCGGCCCATCAGCGCCACCGCAATGCCGACGAAGCCGGCACCACCCACGAAGCCCAGCAGCAGACGGTGCTGCACGCCCAGAATCTCGTTCACCGCCATCAGGCCGGCGAGCGCCCCGGAAATCGCCATGGTGATGACGATGATGCGGCCCGGCTTGATGCCAGCATAAACGGCGGCGCTGGCATTGGCGCCCAGCGCGCGAATCTCATAGCCCAGCTTGGTGCGCCACAGCAGGTACCACACAGCCACCGCGGCGGCGATCGCCAGGAACACCGAGAAATTGAGCGGCGATGAGGCGATCCGCACGCCGAAGAACTCGCGCGCCACTTCGCGGAAGCTCATGATGTAGGCGCCGGTGATCTCGCGGCTTTCCACCGCCATCTTGCCGACCGGGCGGAACCAGTAATTGATGAGATAGCCCACGAGGCTCGCCGCGATGAAGTTGAACATGATCGTGGTGATCACGATGTGGCTGCCGCGCTTGGCTTGCAGGATGCCCGGCACCCAGGCCCAGAAGGCGCCGAAGGCCATGGCCGCGAGAATGGCGAGCGGGATCACCACCGGCCATGGCAGGAATTCGAGCCCCAACCCCACCGCCGCGGCGCCCACGCCCGCCATATAGGCCTGGCCTTCGCCCCCGATGTTGAACAGCCCGGCGTGGAAGGCAACCGCCACGGCAAGCCCGGTGAACACGAAATTGGTGGCGTAGTAGAGGAGATAGCCCCAGCCCTTGAGCGAGCCCACGGCACCCTTCAGCATGATCCACATCGCCTCGAACGGGTTCTCACCGATGATCACCACCACGAGGCCGGAGACGACCAGCGCCACGGCGAGGTTGATGAGCGGGATCAGCCCGACATCCACCCAGCGGGGCAGTTCGCCGCGCGCCGTCATGATCATGCGGCGTCCCTCGCCACGCCGGCCATCAGCAGGCCCAGTTCGCGCTCGTCGGTTCCGGGGCCGCGCTCACCCATGATGCGGCCGGCGAACATCACCAGGATGCGGTCGGAGAGCGAGCGGATCTCATCAAGCTCGACGGAAACGAGCAGCACCGCCTTGCCTTCATCGCGCAGGCGGATGATGCGCTTGTGGATATATTCGATGGCCCCGATATCAACCCCGCGGGTGGGCTGGCCGACCAGCAACAGGTCCGGATTGCTCATGATCTCGCGCGCAATGATCAGCTTCTGCTGGTTACCGCCAGAGAATTTGGACGAAACCAGCAGCGGATCGGGCGGGCGCACGTCGAATTCCTGCATTTCGGCTTCGGCGCGCGCCATCACCTTGCAGCGGTCGAGCCGGAAGCCATGGCCCAGCGCCTCGCTCCGGTGCCAGCCGAGAATGGCGTTCTCCGCAGCCTCGAAGGAGCCAATGAGGCCACGGTGCTGGCGGTCTTCCGGAACATGCGCAAGGCCTTCCTCCCGCACATGATGCGGATCACCCAGCACGCCGATGTCCTTGCCCTCGAAGATCACCTGGCCAGCACTCGGCCTGGCGATGCCGGCGATCACATCGAGAAGTTCCGACTGGCCGTTGCCGGAAACGCCCGCGATGCCGACGATCTCGCCCTTCCTGACCGTGAAGGACACATTGTCGACGCGCGCCACGCCCTTGCGGTCCTTCCACGAGAGGTTCCTGACGTCGAGCACCGTTTCGCCCGGCCGTGACGGGCCTTTCTCGACGTGCAGCAGCACATGCCGGCCCACCATGAGTTCCGCCAGCTCCTCCACGGAGGTGGATTTGGTCTCGCGGGTGGCGACCAATTCACCGCGGCGCATGACCGAGACACGGTCGGTGATCGCCATGATCTCGCGCAGCTTGTGGGTGATCAGGATCACCGTCTTTCCCTGCTCGCGCAGCGTGCCGAGAATGCGGAACAGATGATCGGCCTCGTCCGGCGTCAGCACGCCGGTGGGTTCGTCGAGGATCAGGGTTTCCGCGCCCTTGAACAGGGCTTTGAGGATTTCGACGCGTTGCTGCAGGCCCACCGGCAATTCGCCGACAATGGCGTCCGGATCGACCTCGAGCTCATAATCCCTGGCCAGCCGCAGAAGTTCGGCGCGCGCCTTGTCGAGCGCCGGTCCGATCAGCGCGCCACCCTCCGCCCCCAGCACCACATTTTCGAGAACCGTAAACGGTTCAACCAGCATGAAATGCTGGTGCACCATGCCGATACCCAGCGCGATGGCATCGGAAGAAGAGCGGATGCGGACCGGCTGGCCCCTGACCCGGATTTCGCCTTTGTCGGCATGGTAGAAGCCGAACAGGATCGACATCAGCGTTGATTTGCCGGCCCCATTCTCGCCGACGATGCCATGGATCGAACCGGCGGCCACCCTCAGGGTCACGTCCTTGTTGGCGTGAACGGAGCCGAAGCGCTTGTCGATGCCGATGAGTTCGATGGCGGGGGTCATGGCGTCCCTTCATCCGCGCCGGGCATTTTCCGGGTTGGTCCGTCAGGCCCGGCTGTGCCGCCTCCCCGGCAAGCGGGGAAGCGGCGAGGCGCTTACCGGTTACTGCACCGGGCAGCTGTTGTCGGTGGTGTAGTCATGCACCTTGATGGCGCCCGAGATGATGTCGGCCTTCGCCTTCTCAGCGGCGGCCTGCATCTCCGCCGTCACCAGCGGCTTGTTGTTGTCGTCCATGGCATAGCCCACACCATCCTCGGCGAGGCCCAGCGACAGGATGCCCGGCTTGAAGGTGCCCTCCTTGCCCGATTTCATCACGTTGTAGACCGCCACATCGACGCGCTTCAGCATCGAGGTGAGCACCTTGCCGGGGTGGAGGTAGTTCTGGTTGGCGTCGACGCCGATCGACAGCGCGCCGCCGTCAGCGGCGGCCTGGAGAACGCCAAGGCCGGTGGCGCCCGCCGCGGCGTAGACGACGTCCGCGCCCTGGGCCATCTGGCCCTTGGTGATTTCGCCGCCCTTGACGGGGTCGTTCCAGGCAGCGCCGGTATCGCCGGTCATGTTCTGGAAGATGGTGGCGTCGGCACGCGCCGCCTTGACGCCCTGGGCATAGCCGCAGCCGAACTTGCGGATCAGCGGAATATCCATGCCGCCCACGAACCCGACCTTGCCGGACTTGCTGGCCATGCCGGCGAGCAGCCCGACGAGATAGGAGCCTTCATGCTCCTTGAACACGATGGACTGGACGTTGGGGAGATCCACCACCATGTCGACGATGGCGAAATTCAGGTCCGGATATTCCTTGGCGACCTTCTCCACCGCGGCCGCCTGGGCGAAACCGGCGGCGATGATCGGCGAATAGCCCTGGTCGGCGAAGTTGCGGATCGCCTGTTCGCGCTGTGCCTCATTGGCGATCTCGAACGAGCCGTAGTCGATGCCGGTCTCGGCCTTGAACTTCTCCGAGCCGTTGAACATGCTCTCGTTGAAGGACTTGTCGAACTTGCCGCCGATGTCGAACACGATGGCCGGTTTGGTGTCAGCGGCCAAGGCGGTGGCGGCCGACAAGGTCAGCGCGGCGGCAGCGCCGAGAAACACACGTCTGAACATCGATCTTCTCCCTGTTATGGATGCCCGGTCGAGCCGCGGGCGAAGCCCGGACCCTTGAATGAGGATCAAACACCGCGCGCCCGCCACGGTCAAGGGCGGTGTCTTGATTCCGGAGGACGCGCTCCACATATGACGGGAGAAGCTAGGAATGCCTGTTCAGGGTTCCGGCCAGGTTGCTGCTTGACGAGGGCAAAATGTCTCGACTGTCTATGTTTTCATCGCCTCTCCTGCTCGGCTTCGATGAGCTGGAACGGATGCTCGACCGGGCGTCCAAGACCGCGGGCGACGGTTACCCGCCCTACAACATCGAACGCCTGCCGCGGGCGGAGGGCGAGGCCGAACGGCTGCGCATCACGCTGGCCGTGGCTGGCTTCAGCCGCGACGAACTCGACGTGACGGTCGAGGAGAACCAGCTCGTCATCCGTGGCCGCCAGAGGGAAGAGGACGGCAAGTCCTACCTGCACCGCGGCATCGCCGCGCGGCAGTTCACCCGCACCTTCCTGCTGGCCGACGGCATGGATGTGACCGGGGCGCGATTGGAAAATGGCCTTCTGGAGCTTCATCTCGAGAGACCGGAACCGCGGCGGGTGGTCCGCCGTATTCAGATTGGAGGGTAAGCTTATGGAGAACAAGAAAACTGTCGACCTGACGCCACAGGATCTGGCGCTGCTTGGCGAGGGTGCCCTGGGCTACATTCGCGAAATCGAGGTCCAGGAGGCCCGGCGTCTGCTCGGCGCGCAGCACAATGTGGCGCCGAATTCCAAGCTCTATTGCCTGTACAATGCCGATGGCACGCCGGTGTCGATCTCAGCCTCGCGCGAGGCGGCGCTCGGCAGCGCCTTCGAGCATGAACTGATGGCGATGAGCGTGCACTGACCGAAAATCACGCCGCGGAGGCGCTGGGGGCAGGGTTCGCGGCGGGCTCGGTGAGGATCGCATAGAGCCCTTCCGCATCCTCGGTGCCGCGCAGCTTGGCCACCACCGAAGCATCGCGCAGCAGCCGGGAGATGCGGGCCAGCGCCTTCAGGTGGTCGGCGCCGGCATGTTCAGGCGCCAGAAGCACGAACACCAGATCGACGGGCTGGCCATCAACCGAATCGAAGTCAATCGGCGTGGCAAGCCTAGCAAACAGCCCATAAACGCGCGAGATCGATGGCAGCTTGCCATGCGGAATGGCGATGCCCTGGCCAATGCCGGTGGACCCCAGTTTCTCCCGCTTCAGCAATGTCTCGAAAATCAGGCGGTGATCAATCGCCACGCGATTGGCCATCGCCTGGGATAGCTCCTGCAGCAGCTGCTTCTTGTTCTGAACCTTGAGGCTGGCCAGAACAGATTGCCTGTCGATGAGGAAGTCGAGCATCATGCGCGCGGTCCTGGCTTCAGGCCAGACGCCGGCTGGACGTGTCGGACTTCATCATGATCGCAAAACCCCCGCTTCGCAGACCTACACAGATGGCCACGTTCACTTGATCCGTCAACTGGTCCGTCAAGCTTGTGCGAAACCTGCATGGCCAGGCTTTTGCAGTGCAACATTTCGAACGCATCCGCACAAAGCCGGCGGACCGTAGTGGAGCGGCTTGTCCACGTCAACGCTCCTGCGCCCGCTTTGCACGAACTTCGCGCCGGCGCTGAACCGAAGACGGAATCCCTAAGCTTTCTCTATACTTGGCAACAGTCCGCCGGGCGATATCGATGCCGGCGGCCTTGAGTTTCTCGACAATCGTGTCATCGGAAAGGATGTCTTCGCCCTCCGCGGTTATGAGTTCCCGGATACGGTGGCGGACGGCTTCCGCCGAATGCGCGTCACCCTCCATCTCGGACGAGGCAATGGCGGCTGTGAAGAAATATTTGAGCTCGAAGATGCCGCGCGTCGTGGACATGTATTTGTTGGACGTCACACGGCTAACCGTCGATTCGTGCATCTCGATGGCCGCGGCCACGGTCTTGAGGTTGAGCGGCCGGAGATGCTGCACCCCCAGGAGCAGGAAGGCGTCCTGCTGGCGGACGATCTCGCGGGCCACTTTCAGAATGGTGCGGGCCCGCTGATCGAGGCTCTTCACCAGCCAGGCGGCATTGGCCTGGCACTCCGACAGATAGACCTTGTCTTCGCTTCGCGCGGCCGTGGCGGAAACCTGCGCCATATACTGGTTGTTGATCAGGACGCGCGGCAGCGTCTCGGTGTTGAGTTCGACGATCCAGCTGCCGTCTGGAGCGGCCCGCACCAGAACATCCGGTATCACCGGCTGCACCGGTTCGGAGCCGAAGGCGTGCCCCGGCTTCGGGTTGAGCCGGCGCAGTTCGGCGATCATGTCCTGAAGGTCCTCGGGATCGACACGGCAGAGGCCCTTGAGGGCCGCATAGTCGCGCCGGGCGACCAGATCGAGATGCGCAAGCAGCGTTTCCATGGCCGGGTCGAAACGGTCACGGTCCTTCAGCTGCAAGGCCAGGCATTCGCGGAGATCACGGGCGAACACGCCGGGCGGATCGACGGCTTGCAGCTTCTTCAGCACCGCTTCCACATGGGCGGCTGACGTGCCGAGCGTCTCGGCCATGCTGGCGGTATCCGATGTGAGATAGCCCGCCTCGTTCAGCATGCCGATCAGGTGCTGGCCGATGAGCCGCTCGCCGGGGTTGGTCAGCAAAAGGTTCATTTGATCGGTCAGGTGCTCCGCCAGGGTTGGCTGCCTGGTGAGGGTGGCGGCAAGATCGAGGTCCTCGGCGTTAAGCGAACCCCCGCCTTGCGGCCTGAGCGACGACCAGCCTGAATCCCGCGGTCCGTCCGCAGCCTCGCGGTTGGCGGCATCGGCGCGTGACTCATGGGTGTAGACATTGTCGAGATCGGTATCGAGCGTGCGCAGGCGCTCCTCGGGCGCAGCCGAGGACTGCAGCGCGTTGACCATGTCCGGTTGGGCTTCCCCGGTTTCCGAGAGACGGTTCTGGATTTCGCCACGCTCGTCGCGCTCCAGCAGCGGGTTGCGTTCGAGTTCCTGGTCGACAAAGGCCTGAAGTTCGATGTTCGACATCTGCAACAGCTTAATGGCCTGCTGCAGCTGCGGGGTCATCACCAGGGACTGGCCCTGGCGAAGCTCAAGTCTCTGTTTCAGCGCCATGGCGCTTCTCTAGCCTCTCAAAGGCTGAAATCGGCGCCAAGATAGTAGCGCCGGACATCCGGGTTGCTGACGATCTCCTGCGGGGTTCCCTCGGTCAGGACCTGGCCCTCATGGATGATGAGGGCCTTGTCGATGAGTTCAAGGGTTTCGCGCACGTTGTGATCCGTAACAAGCACCCCGATTCCCCGAGAGGTGAGCTGACGCACCAGGTTGCGGATATCGCTGATCGCAATCGGGTCAATGCCGGCGAAGGGTTCGTCGAGCAGCATGAATTCGGGCTCGGCGGCGAGGGCGCGGGCGATTTCCACGCGGCGGCGCTCACCGCCAGAAAGCGCAACAGCCGGCGAATTCCTGATTCGGGCGATGGAAAACTCATCGAGCAACTCACGTAGCTTGGCCTCGCGCTTTGCTTTCGACTTCTCGGTGAGTTCAAGCACAGCGCTGATATTTTCCTCAACGGTGAGGCCGCGGAAGATCGAGCTTTCCTGCGCCAGATAGCCGATTCCCAGCCTGGCCCGCCGGTACATGGGCAGGTGGGTGATATCCGCGCCGTCGAGGCTGATCCGGCCGCTGTCGGCGGCAATGAGGCCAGTGATCATATAGAACACCGTCGTCTTGCCGGCGCCATTGGGTCCCAGAAGTCCCACAGCTTCACCACGCTTGACGGAGAGCGAGACGTCCCGCACCACGGGCCGCCGGCGATAGGACTTCCGCAGCCCCTCCACCACCAGGCCCTGCGGCCTGGCCGGCTTCGTCTGCGCGGCCGTCACATTGTCTTCGTCATGCGCCAAGGCAGTTTCCGTCCAAGACATTGACATTCGATAAATGGTTCACTGGGGAACAAAACTGCCCTTGACCCTGCCGCCGGTCATCTGGGTCTTGCTGGTCTTGAGGTCCGCCTTCAGTTCATTGCCGGTGAGCACGGTCTTGCCTTGCACCAGCTTGACGTTGCCGCCCACGGTGAGCATATCCGTCTGGGGATTGTATTTCGCCCAGTCGCCGGTAATGGTCTCGTTCGGCGTCGTGATGGTCACGTTGCCCCTGGCATCAAGGTCAGTTGCATCCGTCTTGGTGGTGCCGTCGGGCTGCTTCACTTCGGAATAGGTGACGGTCAGTTCATCAGACTTGAGGTTGGTGGTCCCGCGCGTGGCGTCCACCTCTCCGCGGAAGATCGCCTTCTTCTCCTTATCGAGGATTTCCATTTCGTTGGCGGCGACGTCCACCGGTGCCGGCGCTTCAGCGGCAGCACCAGCCTGGGTGGCGGGCTGCTGGGTCTCGGCAACGGCAGGCTCCCAGGCCATCAGAAACGCCGCGGCGGCGCAGAAAGTGGCCAGACTCTTGGTCATTGGACGGTGTCTCCCTTTCCAGAAGTGGCGTCGAAACGCGCCCTCACTCCATTCAAGAACAGAATTCGAGCCCCGTCATCGGATATTTGAATGCCGTTCGCCTCAACCGTTCCGCCGGGCCCGAAAGTGGCCCGCACTTTTGAGTTGGAGAGCAGCTTCTTTTCCCGAACGGTAATCTGGGCCTCATCCATCCGGGCGGCAAAGCGGCTGCCCTGCGCGAGAACAACGTTGTTCTTGAGCTTCAAAGTCTTGTTTTCAGTGTCATATTTTCCGGCGGCGGCGGAAATCGTAAGAGCGCCGCCAGAGGCTCTCTGAAACTTGCCCTGAGGCGCTTCAAGAAACACAAGGTTCGGCATCTTTTCGTCTTGCCAGCCGCGTTTTGCTTTCACCTCATAGGGCTGGCGCTCATCATCGATGCCGGTGACGGTCGATGAGTCGGCGGTGATCCGGTCGGGTTCAACAACCGGAGCCGGTGCCGCTTCTTGCTTTGGCATCAGGGCGCGGAACAAACCGGCCTGCGCAAGAAAGAGCACAACAAAGCCTATGCCGATGGCGGCAGCCAGCCAGCTGAAAAAGCGCGCCAGACTGGCGGTGCGCAACGCCCTGCCGGCATGGTCAGTGGGCAAAGACATCCTCCTCCGTCCAGCCGGCAAGATCGAGGGCGGCACGCGCCGGAAGGAAGGCAAAGCAGGCGCGGGCCACATCGGTCCGCCCTTCCCTCGCCAGCATCTGATCGAGCCGGGCCTTCAGTTCATGGAGATAGATCACATCCTGCGCGGCATATTGCTTCTGGGCGTCGGACAGCACATGTGCTCCCCAGTCGGAGCTCTGCTGCTGCTTGTTGAGTTCGATGCCGAGCAGTTCCTTGATGAGGTCCTTTAGGCCGTGGCGGTCGGTATAGGTGCGGGTGAGCCTGGAGGCGATCTTGGTGCAGTAGAGCGGCGCCACGTCGATGCCGAGGTAATACTTGATCACCGCCACGTCGAAGCGCGCGAAATGAAAAATTTTCATCACGTCAGGGTTGGCGAGCAGCGTCTTGAGATTGGGCGCATCGTAGCTCGTGCGGTCGAGTTGCACGAGATGGGCGTTGCCATCGCCGGAGGAGAGCTGCACCAGGCACAGCTTGTCGCGCCGGGGAATGAGCCCGAGGGTTTCGGTGTCGACCGCGACGGCCGGTCCGAAATCAAGGCCACCAGGCAGGTCGCCCTTGTAAAGCTTGATGGCCATCAGAGCGTCCCGCTGCTTGCACTGCCTTGGGAAATGGTGCCCAGAAGAGGACTCGAACCTCCACGCCTCGCGGCGCTAGTACCTGAAACTAGTGCGTCTACCAATTCCGCCATCTGGGCTTTCGTTCCGGTCTCTTAGAGAGGCGGAACCGGGCTGTCAACCAAAGTCGCCGAGACCTTTGCATTGGTGCGGACGGGGGGCTAAAAGGCGCTGCAAAACAATATCCGGAGTGATGTCCTTGCTGGTTCAGCCTTCCGACAGACTCATCACCATCATCGGCGGATCGGGCTTTCTCGGCCGGCACATCGTAAGGGCGCTGGCGCGGCGCGGCTACCGCATCCGGGTTGGCTGCAGGCGGCCGGATCTCGCCGGCCATCTGCAACCTCTGGGCAATCCCGGCCAGATCATGATGGTGCAGGCCAATGTACGCTATCCGGCCTCGCTGACGGCCGCCTGCGCGGGCGCCTATGCCGTCATCAACCTCACGGGCGTCCTCTATTCGGCCGGAGCCCAAAGCTTCGATGCGGTGCACACGTTCGGGGCCGAGGCCTCCGCGCGGGCCGCGACGAACGCAAAGGCCAGGCTGTTCATCCAGATGTCGGCGATCGGGGCTGACCCGAACAGTGGGGCCGCATATGCCCGCAGCAAGGCGGAGGGCGAGCGGCGCGCGCGGGAGCAGTTCCCTGGCGCCATCGTGCTGCGCCCGTCGATCGTGTTCGGGCCGGAGGACTCGTTCTTCAACCGTTTCGCCGACATGGCGCGCTTCGCGCCCTTCCTGCCGCTGATCGGCGGCGGTGAAACCAGGTTCGCGCCGGTGTTTGCGGGCGACATCGGCGAGGCGGTGGCGCGGCTCATCGACCGCGGCGACGCGGATGGCAAAACCTATGAGCTCGGCGGACCCGAGGTTCTGAGCTTCCGCCAGCTCATGGCATTCACGCTGGACACCATCGAGCGCAAACGCCTGCTGGTCACCGTGCCCTGGAGCGTGGCCAAGCTGCAGGCGGCTGTCCTCGGCCTCTTGCCGAAACCGCTGCTCACCCTCGATCAGGTCGAACTTCTCAAGACCGACAACGTGGTCAGCGCCGCGGCGCGCCGCGAGCATCGTACGCTGGAGGGGCTCGGCATTACGCCGCAGGGCATCGAGGGCATCGTGCCGGGTTATCTCTACCGTTACCGCAAGGCCGGTCAGTTCACCGCGCCCAAGGGAATTCCGGAATAAATCACCGCCAGCAGCACCACCCCAAGCGCCACGCGGTAGATGGCGAAGGGCAGGAAGCTGACGTGCCGGACCATGCGCATCAGCACGGTGATGGTGCCAAGCGCCACGAAAAAGGTGAGAACCGCCGTCAGCACCATGCTGAAGGTGATCGGCGCGCCACTCGACACTGCATCGCCCAGCTTCAGCACGCCGGCGCCGGCAATCGCCGGAATTCCGAGAAGAAAGGCGAAGCGCGCCGCTTCGGGGCGTTCGAAGCCCAGGGCCCGCGCGGCGGTCATTGTGATGCCGGAACGGCTGACGCCGGGAATGATCGCCACCGCCTGCGCCATGCCGATGATCAGCGCCGGAAGCCAGGTCATGTCCGACATTCGCCGCGCGGAAAGCCCGAAGCGATCGCAAAGATAGAGCAGGATTCCGAACACGATGGCGTTCCAGGCGACAATCACCGGCATCTGCCGGACCACGTCCATGAAACCGATCTCGTCGAGGAACAGGCCGAACAGCACGGCGGGGATGGTGCCAAGCACGATCAGCAGCGCCAGCCGCCCCCACGCCGTCACCCGCCCACGCAACAGGTCAAAGCCGCCGGCCAGAAGGTTGAGGCAATCGCGCCAGAAATATACCACCACCGCCAGGAACGAACCCATGTGCACCATGACATCGGTGAGCAGCCCCTGGTCCGGCCAGCCGGTGACGGCCGGCACCAGCAGCAGGTGGCCGGAAGAGGAAATTGGAAGGAATTCAGTGATTCCCTGGATGAAGGCCAGAACGACGATCTGAAGAATGAGCAAGGGCGGGCTCCTCCAGGATGTTGCCTGGCCAGTCGGATTTGCTTGCCGCAAGGGGCGGCAGGGTCTTATACGCCACTGTCGAGCGGCGTAATTGCGGCAGGGACCTGCCGTAACAGCCCCGAGTTGCCGAGGTCAGGGTTAATATCTTCCTAACATGTCATCGCTCATCCATTTTACGCTCGATCCGTTCAGCCGCCGCCTGCGCCTGGCCTGCGCCGAGTACGGAGTCGTCGTCGAACTGATCGAGGAGGACCCGTGGAATCCCAGCGCGGCCATCTATGAGATCAATCCGGCCGGCACCGTGCCGATCTTTCTTGCCGGCGCCGACGCGCCGATCTGCGGCGTCGAGGCGATCGGCGAGTTTCTCGAGGAGACCAGGTCGGCGCGTATCTCGCTCATCCCGGGCACGTCATTCGAGCGGGCCGAGGTTCGCCGCCTGGTAAGCTGGTTCGACGGGAAGTTCTACGCGGAGGTCAGTGAGCCGATGATCACCGAAAAGCTGATCCGCCGTTTTCTGCCGCGGGCCAATGGCGGCGGCGGCCCGGATACCGCCCGTGTGCGGCAGGCAATGTCGAATCTGCGCGAGCACCTGGATTATGTCAGCTACCTGGCCGACCGCCGCGCCTGGCTTGCCGGCGAACAGCTTTCGATGGCCGATCTGGCAGCGGCTGCTCATCTTTCAGTCATCGACTACTTCGATGACGTGCCGTGGTTCCGCTACCCGGTGGCGAAATCCTGGTACCAGCGGATGAAATCGCGCCCTTCGTTCCGGCCGCTGCTGTCGGATTCGATCCGCGGGGTGGCGCCAGGCGCGCATTATGCCGATCTCGATTTCTGACCGTGGCCGGGCTCGCGCTGGGCATCCGGGAGAAAGCCGCCGCCGAAGGCTTTGCCGCCATCCGCATTGCCCGGGTGGCGGACGATCCACTGACGGCCAAACGCCTGCGAGACTTCATCGCGGACGGCCGGCACGGCGGCATGGGCTGGATGGCCGAGACCGAAGAACGCCGGTCGAACCCGCTCAGGCTTTGGCCAGAGGCGAGATCGGCCATCATGCTGGCACTTTCCTACACGCCTGACATCGACCCGCTGGAACGGCTCAAGGACCCATCCGCCGGCGTCATCTCCGTTTATGCGCTGAACCGCGACTACCACGACGTGGTGAAGGGTAAGCTGAAGCGGCTGGCGCAATGGCTGGCGCGGCAGGCGGCGGCCGAGGTCAAGGTGTTCGTCGACACCGCCCCGCTGATGGAAAAGCCGCTGGCGCAAAGGGCGGGGCTCGGCTGGCAGGGAAAACACACCAACCTGGTCTCCCGCGAGCTGGGCTCGTGGTTCTTCATTGGCGCCATTCTCACCACCGCCGAGCTTGTTGCGGATGAAGCGGAGACCGATCACTGCGGCTCGTGCCGGGCCTGCCTCGACATCTGCCCGACCAAGGCCTTTCCCGCGCCCTATGAGCTCGATGCCAGGCGCTGCATTTCCTATCTCACCATCGAACACCAGGGGCATATTCCGCGCCAGTTCCGCAAGCTGATGGCAAACCGTATCTATGGCTGCGACGATTGCCTCGCCGTCTGCCCGTGGAACAAATATGCCGTTGCGGCGAGGGAGGCGAAGCTCAAGGCCCGCGACGATCTCCAGGCGCCGCCCCTCAGGCAGTTGCTGGCGCTGGATGATGCTGCATTTCGCAATCTTTTCGCGGGCTCGCCCGTGAAGCGTACCGGGCGTGACCGGTTCATCCGCAATGTGCTGATCGCCGCCGGCAACAGTGGTGACCGGACGCTTGCGCCCCAAGTGCAGGCCCTGACACGAGACCCATCGCCACTGGTGCGGGCAATGGCGGTGTGGGCGCTCACCCAGCTTCTGCCAGCCGCCGCCTTCGCGGACTTGCGCAACACGTCTCTGCCGGGTGAAACCGATGCAAGCGTTCGTCAGGAATGGGAGGCGGAATGAACCGGCTGTTGTGCGTGGGCCTTGGCTTTTCTGCGGCGGTTCTGGCCCGGCGGCTGGCGCAACAGGGCTGGGCGATCACCGCCACCAGCCGCAGTAACGCCGGCGTGGCGGCGATCGCGGCGCTTGGCTATCAGGGCTTGCGTTTCGATGGCACCGAACCACTGCCACCCACCGCCTTCGACGGGGTCACCCATGTGGTGATTTCGGCGCCGCCAGATGAGGACGGCGACCCCGTGCTGCGGCTCCACGCCGGCGATTTGGCGGCGCGCGCGCCTCAGTTCCAGTGGGTCGCCTATCTCTCGACCACCGGTGTCTATGGCGATCATGGCGGCGGTGTCGTCACCGAGGACACGCCGCTCACCCCCAACACGTCCCGTGGTCACAACCGGGTTGTCGCCGAAACCCAGTGGCTCGACTTGTGGCGCGGCCATGGCCTTCCGGTGCATGTGTTCAGGCTTGCGGGAATCTATGGGCCTGGCCGCAACCAGCTGCTCTCGCTGATGGACGGCACCGCCAAGCGGGTCATCAAACAGGGCCAGATCTTCAGCCGCATTCATGTCGAGGACATCGCGACGGTGCTGGAAGCCTCCATCGCGCGGCCGCACCCCGGCCGCGCCTACAATGTCTGCGACGACGAACCCTGCCCGCCGCAGGATGTGGTGGAATTCGGCGCAAGGCTTCTGGGGCTTACGGTGCCGCCCGCCATCGCTTTCGAGGAAGCCGCGCTGTCGCCGATGGCGCGAAGTTTCTACGCTGACTCGAAGCGGGTTTCGAACACCCGCATCAAGAGCGAACTTGGCGTGAGCCTGCGCTATCCCAGCTACCGCGAAGGCCTGCGGACGCTCGCGGCGGACCTCACAGCGTAAGCCCGTCCGCCCGCTCGGCCAGCCTGAGTGCCGTCTCGCGCAGCAGCGCCAGGTTTCCTGGCGTCGAGAGACGGTGGTCGCCGTCCTTGACCAGCGTCAGCGTGACATCAGCGCCGCGCAACGCCGCGAACACTTTCATCGCATGGGCGGGCGGCACATCGGGATCAGTGTCACCCTGCAGGATGCGCACCGGGCAATCGATATCGAGACCCTGTGGCAGCACGAGATGCGCCGCGCCATCGGCGATCAGCCGCTGGGTGATGGCATAGGGCTCGCCATAGAGCGAAGGCCGCATCCATACACCCTTGTCGCGAAGCGCGGCACGGACCTGTTCCGGAAACTGGTCCCACATCAGATCGGCCGTCATGTCGGCGGCGGGCGCGATCAGCACCAGCCCGGCGATGCGGCGCGCTGCCGGCGGGTTGATGTGGCGAAGGCGGCGGTAGAGCAGCAGCGCCAGCCAGCCACCCATGCTCGACCCCACCACGATCTGCCGGCCATGAGCATGGGTGAGGAACATATGGCAGCTTTGCGCCAGCCAGTCGGAGATCGTACCGTCCAGGAACCGGCCTTGCGACGCGCCATGACCAGAATAGTCGAACCGCAGGCAGGGGCGCCGCGTCTCACGCGCCAGCGCCGCCAGCGCCTCGGCCTTGGACGCCGTCATGTCGGACTTGAATCCACCCAGCCAGACCATCCCGCAACGGCCAAGATTGCTTTGCCCATCAATGCGATAGGCAATGGGTGGCTGGCCTTCGGGATTTTCGAACTTGATATCGGTCATGGCGGGGTCATATCAGTGCTGAGACACCTTGCAAATGCCGGCCCCCCAGGGGCCCGCAGTGGAAAGCCCTGGAGTTGATGAACATTCAATCCCCACCCGGCCAGCCTCCGATCGAGACCGTCCTCGGCCTCGATCCCCGCAGCCGGCGCAGCCGCTGGGGCTGGCGCTTGCTGTGGCTGCTGCTCTTGGCGGCTTTGGTGGCGGGGGCCGCCTGGTGGCTGCTCAACCGCCAGACCTCCGGCACCGCCATCAGCTATGACACGGCGCCGGCCGCCGTGAAGACGCTGCTGGTCAAGGTGCAGGCCACCGGCAACATCCAGCCCACCACCCAGGTTGATGTATCGAGCGAGCGTTCCGGCGTGATCCGGTCAGTCAATGTAAAGGCCAACAGCCTCGTCAGGAAAGGTGACGTGCTGGCCCAGCTTGACACCGAACGGCTGGAGGCGGAACTGGCCCGCGGCAAGGCGGCGCTGGCCGCCGCCGAGGCCCGGCTCGAGGACGCCAAGGCGACGCTGGTCGAGAAGCAGACCGCCTTCAAGCGCGCCGAACGGCTGAGCAAGCAGGGCATTTCCTCCACCGCCGATCTCGACACCGCGCGCGCCGGCCAGTCCCGGGCCGAGGCCGGGGTGGTCGCGGCCAGGGCCGACATCGAAGTCGCCAAGGCCGAACTCACCATGCAGGAAACCGACATCACCAAGACGCGCATCCTCTCGCCGGTCGATGGCATCGTGCTGAAGCGTGACGCGGAGCCCGGCCAGACGGTGGCCTCTTCGCTGCAGGCGCCAGTGCTGTTCACACTTGCCGAAGATCTCACCCGCATGCAGCTCGAAGCAGACATCGACGAGGCGGACATCGGCCAGGTGAAGCCCGGCCAGAGCGCCAGCTTCACGGTCGATGCCTTTCCAGGCAAGAGCTTTCCAGCGGTGATCGATACCATCGAATACTCGCCGGAAGTGACCGACAATGTCGTCACCTACAAGGCGATCCTTACCGTTGACAACAGTGAGTTGCTGCTCCGCCCCGGCATGACGGCGACCGCGCAAATCCTGGTCGAAGAGGTGAAAGACGCGCTCACCGTGCCCAATGCCGCGCTTCGCTATGCGCCGCCGCGCCAGGCCTCGGGCCAGGGCTTCAGCATCACCAGCCTGTTCATCCCGCGCATGCCGCGCACCGAGAAAGCCACGGCACCCTCCGCCGATGGCGAGCGCACCGTCCATGTTCTGAGAAACGGCAAGCCGGAGCCGGTGAAGGTGCGGGCCGGCGTCTCGGATGGCAAGGACACGCAGATCCTCTCCGGCGAGATCAAGGCGGGAGACGATGTCGTCCTGTCCTCCAGGGCTGGCGCACCGTGAGCGGCACACCAGCGCTCGTCTCGTTTCACAACGTCACCCGCAGCTACGGCATGGGCGGTGGCATGGTGCGGGCGCTGGCGGGCGTCAATCTGGAGATCCGCCAGGGCGAATTCATCGCCATCACCGGTCCGTCGGGGTCCGGCAAGTCAACCGCCATGAACATCATTGGCTGCCTTGACCGGCCGAGCAGCGGCAGCTTCAGGTTTCTGGGTGTCGAAGTCGGGAAGCTGACCCAGGACCAGCGGGCGCTCCTGCGCCGCAATTACATCGGCTTCGTGTTCCAGGGCTTCAACCTGCTGAACCGCACCACGGCGATCGAGAATGTCGAGCTGCCGCTCATATACCGCGGCATGGCCCGGCATGAGCGGCGGCAGCGGGCGGCGGAAGCGTTGGCGCTGGTCGGGCTCGCCGGCCGCGAACACCACACGCCTGGCGAGCTTTCCGGCGGCCAGCAGCAGCGCGTGGCGATTGCCCGCGCCATCGTCACCGATCCGCTGCTGCTGCTCGCCGACGAGCCCACCGGCAATCTGGATACCCAGCGCAGCCACGAGATCATGGAGCTGCTGACGCGGCTCAACGCCGGGCGCGGCATCACCGTGGTGATGGTCACCCATGAACCGGACATGGCCGCCTATGCCAACCGCATGATTCACTTTGTCGATGGCCGCATCGCCAGCGACGGCGTCAGGGCGGCCGCCTGATGCTGTGGGAAACGGTGAAGCTCGCCCTGTCTTCGATCCGCCGCAACGTCTTGCGCTCGGTGCTGACCCTGCTCGGCATCGTCATCGGCGTGGGCGCGGTCATCGCCATGGTGACGCTGGGTTCCGGCGCCTCCGACAAGGTGCGCGAGAATCTCGCCAAGCTCGGCAGCAACATGCTGATCGCCAGGCCCGGGCAGAGCACTTTCGGCCCCGGCGGCACCGGCGACAGCCGGGCCTTCGACGAACGTGACGTGACCGCCCTCAAGAACAACCTCACCGGGGTGCGGGGCGTCGCGCCGACCGCGCAGAAACAGGTGAAGGTGGTGTTCGGCGCGCTCAACTATGACACGACGGTGACCGGCACCACCTCGGACTGGTTCACGGTTCAGGACTGGACCATCGAGGACGGCCGCCCCTTTAACGAGGGCGAGGTCAGGTCGGGCACGTCGGTATGCCTGATCGGATCAACCATCGTGCGCGAATTATTCGGCGCGCAGGATCCGATCGGCGAGCGGCTGCGGCTTGGAAACTTCTCCTGCGAGGTGATCGGGCGGCTGGGCTCCAAGGGCCAGTCGGCCTTCGGCAGCGACCAGGACGCCATCGTGGTGGTGCCGTTGCGCACTTTTCACCGGCGCATTGCCGGCAACAACCGCATCAACACCATTTCGATCTCGGTCAAGGAAGCCGCCGACATGGCCCGCGTGCAGCGTGATGCGCAGGATGTGCTGCGCGAGCGCCGCCGCATCGTGCCGGGCGAGGACGATGATTTCACCATCCGTGACATGACGCAGATCGCCGCCACCATGGCATCGACCACCACCATCCTCACAAGCCTGTTGGGCGCGGTGGCCGCCGTGTCGCTGCTGGTGGGCGGCATCGGTATCATGAACATCATGCTGGTGTCGGTGACCGAGCGCACCCGCGAAATCGGCATCAGGCTGGCAATCGGCGCGCTGGAACGCCAGGTGCTGACGCAGTTCCTGGTCGAAGCGGTGGTGCTGGCGCTGTTCGGCGGCGCCATCGGCATCCTGCTGGGGCTGGGGATCGCTGCGGGAGGGGCGGCGTGCCGGGAAATAGCCGAACAGCACGCCGATCAG
>NZ_JBJTER010000020.1:0-20416 GCF_046093005.1 Aestuariivirga sp. | reverse complement strand
TTCTTGTTCCTGCGAAAGCGGCCGAAGAAGCCCGCAATGCCGGCGCGCGGGTCTACCGTTTCCACGGGCCGAGCCGCATGTTCAGCCCGCACGGCCTACGCCCGCGCCGCAGCCGCCTGGGCGGCGCGGCCTTCGGCCGTGCGTGCTGAACATGCGGCTCTGCCCGTGGAAACGGAAGACGCGCGCGCCGTCATTCCGGGCTTCTTCGGCCGCTTTCGCAGGAAGACGAATGGCGGAAAAGCCGTAGACCGCCGCAAGAGGCTGCTTTTCGCCGGTCTCTTGGTATTGCTGGCCGCCTCCTGTTTCGCCGTGCAAACGCTCAACAGGCCGCAGCCAGCCATCGACCAGTCGAGCAGCCTCGCGGCGGAACCGCCATTCGACCTCACAGCCGCCATTCCCGAGGCCCGGACATTGCTCGCCAGGCAGGGTTTCCGGGTTACCGGCCATGGCAGCGCCGCCGAGGTGCGCTTGGCCAATGCCATCCGCATGTTCGAACTGCGCTCCGGCATGAAAGTCACCGGCGAATTGACGCCGGAATTGCTGCAAAGGCTGCGGGAGCGGTCCGGCTAGAGCATCCGGCAGTCAACTGAAAGCGCCCGCCTTCGCCCTTGTATCCGCACGTCATTCTCCAGGGATGCGTCCTCGGGCGGTCACGTGGCGCCGCCGTTCCAGACGTTACGGCTTCTCTGTTTTCTCCCGCTGCTACAGGCAGGGGAGAAGGGACGCGTCGCGGGGTAAGCAAAGGGGAGATGAGGGGAACCTGCTCCTGATGCCGGCCCGTGCCCTTACCTCCACCAACCTCGTTGGGAGCGCCTTCCTCTCACGCAAGCCGGAGAGCGTCATTCGACCTGACTTCCGCCTGTCCTAGGTTTTTGGCTGGTCGTCATCCTGGAGGATGCGCCATGAGGCGCCTTCGAGATCGTCATACTGGCCGGATTTCAGCGACCAGATGAAGGCCGCAAGGCCGATGCCGCCCATGAACAGGGCAATGGGAATAAGGTAGAGCAAGACATTCATGCGGCATCCTCCAGCGCCGCAGGGCTGGAACAAGCGGTGTCGGCCATGGATGGCGGCGCGCTGGCCGCCGCTGCGCCGCCGCGCCCGGCGCGCAGCGCGTTGGCGATGACGATGACCGAGGAACTCGACATCGCCACCGCGGCGATCAGCGGCGACACCAGCCCCACCATGGCCAGCGGCACCGCCAGCACATTATAGGCCACGGCCAGCGCGAAATTCTCCTTGGCGATGCGCTGGCAGCGGCGGCCCACCGCGATGGCGGTCGCCACGGCTGAGGCCGACTCGCCCATCCACACGGTTTCGGCGGCTGTGCGGCCGATGTCGGAGGCCGACGCGGGCGCCATGGAGGTGAAACCGGCGGCGAGTGCCGGCGCGTCATTGATGCCATCGCCCACCATCAGCACCCGGGCGCCGGCTTTGGTGAGGGCGTTGACATAGGCGAGCTTGGCCTGCGGACTGGCGCGCGCCACCGCGGTTTCGATGCCCACCGCTTGGGCGACGCGGTTGACGGCTGCCTCGCGGTCTCCCGACAGCAGATGCACGGCAAGGCCCATGGCCTTGAGCCTGGCGACGGTGGTTGCGGCATCGCCGCGCAGGCTGTCCTCGAACTGGAACACGATGGGCGGGCTGGCGCCGCGCCGGAAGGCGAATTCAAGCAGGCCCTGATCCTCCGGGCTGTCTGCCATGCCGCACCAGGCGCGGCTGCCAAGCCGCAGCTGCTCGCCGCCGTGGTTGCCGGAAAGCCCGAGGCCAGGATGCTCGCTGATGCCCAGCACATCTGCGGGTGTAAGGCCGCGCCGCGCCGCCTCGCCTGTGAGCGCGCGCGACAACGGATGCTTGCTCGCCCGGGCGAGCCCGGCGGCCAGCGCCAGCGTGGCGGTCGAGACGGTGAGTGGCGGCACGAGGCGGGGTTCGCCGCGCGTGAGCGTGCCGGTCTTGTCGAAGATGACGGTATCGACAGCGCTCAGCTTTTCGAGCGCCGCCCCATCCTTGATCATCACGCCGGACCGGAACAGCCTGCCGCTGGCCACCACCTGCACGGCGGGAACCGCGAGGCCCAGCGCGCAGGGGCAGGTGATGATCAGCACCGCCACCGCGGCCATGATTGCGGGATGCCAGCCATTGCCCAGCAGCAGCCAGCCCGCCAGCGTGGCGGCGGCCAGGGTGTGGACGGCGGGCGAATAGAAGCGGGCCAACCGGTCGGCAAGGCGGATGTAGCGGGACTGGCCCTGTTCAGCGGCCGACATCAGCCGCACCAGTTCGCTGAGGAAGGTGTCATTGCCGGCCGCGGTGATCCGGATGGTGAGCGGCCCGGTGAGATTGAGTTCGCCGGCATGCACCGTGGCGCCGGGCTTCACCGCCTCCGGGGCACTTTCGCCGGTGAGCAGCGAACGGTCCATGTCGCTGGCGCCGTCAACGATGATGCCGTCGGCGGGCCACCGGTCGCCCGCCGCGACGGCGGCGATCATGCCCGCCTTGAGGTCACGCGCGGCAAGGTAACGGCGGCTGCCATCCGGCTCGACGATGGTGGCGCCTTCGCTTGAGAGCGACACCAGCTGCGCAATGGCCGAACGGGCGCGGGCGCGCATCAGGTGATCGAGATAACGGCCGGCAAGCAGAAAGAACAGCAGGGTGACGGCGGCGGCGAAATAGGCATGCGCCCCGCCGTTGATGGTTTCATGGAGGCTCATCAGGGCGGCGAGCATGACGCCCAGCGAAATCGGCACGTCCATGTTGACGCGGCCGAGCCGCAGCGCGTTGATGGCCGAGCGGAAGAATGGCCGCCCCGCATAGGCCACGGCGGGAAGGGCGATCAGCGCCGAGAGCCAATGGAAGAGATCCCGCGTCGCGGCGTCAGCGCCGGACCAGACGGAGACGGAGAGCAGCATCACATTGCCCGCGGCGAAGCCTGCGACGGCAAGGGCGCGCAGCAGCTGGCTTGCCTCGCGGTCGTCGTGGCTGAGGCCAGTTTCGCGCGGGTCGAAGGGCCGCGCCATATAACCGAGGAAGCCCAGACGGTCGATCAGCGCCTGCGGCGTGATGGCGTCTTCCCGGTAGACCACCGCGACCCGCCGGCCGGTGAGGTTGACGCGTGCCGCTTTGACGCCGGCGAGCGCTGCAAGATCGGTCTCGATCCGGGCGATGGCCTCCGGCCGGCTGGCTTGCGGCACGATGAATTCGATGCGCTTCAGGCCGGGGCCGGCGGAAGAAATCCAGCGCGCCGCGTCCTCGCCCTCGAGCTTGTAGGGCTGGAAGAATTCACCATCGATGGTGCAGCAGGGAAGCGTCACGGGGCATCCTTGACGAAGAAGCGGAAGATCTTGCGATAGTCGGATACGCCATCGCCGCGGGCGTCGATCTCGACCTCCCAGACCCCGGGGGAGAGTGTCGCCGGTGCGGCATAGACGCCGCCGCCCAATGGCGCGAAGGCAAGCGCCTGATCCTGCTTGTCGGTGACGGTGCGCTCAAGCTGACCGGTAATGACAAGCTGATCGATGGCGGCACCTTCAGTATCAACGAAGCTGAGGCGGATGCCGCCGCGCTCGAAGCTGAAGCCCACTTTCCAGCCCAGCGCCTCCTGGGCGCGGGCCCGCGCCAGGTCCTTGTCGAAGCTCTGACTGGCCACATAGCCGTTGGCAACGACGAGGCCTGACCAGGTGGAATTGGCGAAATAGGCCATGGTCAGGTTGACGCCGATGATGACGCCGAAGAAGGCCAGCAGCATCGCCAGCACATGCCGGCCCGTGAGCGGTTTTCCGGTTGCGGCCATGGCCATGGGCTTTACTCCTTTTCTCCGGGGGCGTGGAAGATCGCGTCATAGCTCACCCGTTCGGGCTCGCCGGCCGCACCCAGCTCCTCGATCCTGAAGTGGAAGTTCCGCCGCTCATGCTCCAGCACTTCCGGGTCGGCGGTGGTGACATAGATCTTGACGGCGCGCAGCTTGTCCGGCGGCACCGTGATATCGAAGCTCCGGCCTTTCTCTCCGCTGTCGCCCACCATTTCCATGGTGGCGCCGGGAAGCCCGTCGATCGCCAGGCGGAAGCCGCGCTCCTGCTGGCGCTTGTTCAGAATCTTCACGGTGTAGCCGTTGCGGATCGCGCCATCGGAGAGCGTCACAAACAGCGGGTTGCGGTCCGGCACCACATTGACGTCGAGCTGGCTGCGCTGAATGAGCGTGAACAGCATCGCGAGTCCCACCGCCGCCCAGACCGAGAAATAGATGATGGTGCGCGGCCGCAGCAACTGCCGCCAGGTCCAGGTAACATGCGTGCCGGCGGCATTTTCGGCATAGATGCGGGCGGTCGTATAGCTGATCAGGCCTTTGGGGTTGCCGACCTTCTCCATGACCGTATTGCACGCATCAATGCACAGCGCGCAATTGATGCATTCGAGCTGATTGCCGTCGCGGATGTCGATGCCCATCGGGCAGACGGCGACGCAGGCGTTGCAATCGACGCAATCGCCGTGTGTGAGGCCCTGGGCATCGGCCTTCTTGCGGCCGGCCATGCGCGGCTCGCCGCGCCAGGCATTGTAGGTGACGATCAGCGAATCCTCATCCAGCATGGCGCCCTGGATGCGCGGCCACGGGCACATATAGGTGCAGACCTGTTCGCGCATGAAGCCCGCGAAAGTGAAGGTGGTGGCGGTGAGAATGGCGATGGTGAAATAGGCGGCGGATGGCGCCGTGCCGGTGACAAGCTCGCCGAGCAGGGTTGGCGCGTCGGCGAAATAGAAAACCCAGAAGCCGCCGGTGGCGATGGCGATCAGCAGCCACACCGCCAGCTTGGCGGACCGCTTGGCGATCTTGCCTGCCGTCCAGGCCGCGGCATCGAGGCGGATGCGGGCGTTGCGGTCGCCCTCGATCTTGCTTTCGACCAGCATGTAGAGATCGGTCCATACGGTCTGCGGGCAGGCATAACCGCACCAGGCGCGGCCAAACAGCGACGTGACCAGGAACAGCCCGACGCCCGCCATGATCAGCAGCCCCGCCACATAGTAGAATTCCTGCGGCCAGATCTCGATGAAGAAGAAATAGAAGCGCCGGTTGGCGAGATCGATCAGGATCGCCTGGTCGGGTGCATTGCCCGGCCTGTCCCAGCGCAGCCAGGGCGAAACGTAATAGATGCCGAGCAGGACGACGAGGAGAATCCATTTCAGCCGCCGGAACGGCCCGTGCGCCGCCTTGGGGTGAATGGCGGCGCGGGCGGCGTAAAGCGAGCGGTTCTGCGGCTTGTTGACCGCCTCGGCGTCTTCCCTGGCGACCCCGGCATGCGGGTCGCCGGCCATGTCCGCGGCCTCCGCCATCTACTGGGTGGCGGGAGGTGTAAGCTCGCCGCCGCCCAGCGTGTGGACATAGACGGCAAGCTGTTTGATGGTTGTGTCATCCAGCCGGTGTGTCCAGCCCGGCATGACGCCCAGGCGCGGCTTGACGATCTGGGCCTTGATGTTGTCCAGCGTGCCGCCGTAGAGCGCGATCTTGTCGGTAAGGTTGGGCGCCCCGAACTCCCGTAGGCCCTTGCCGTCCTCGCCGTGGCAGGCGGCGCAGTTCTCCGCGAAGATCGTCTTGCCGGTCTCTGCCTTGGCGGCGTCGGCTGCGCCGCCTGACAGTGACGCGACGTAGTTGGCGACCTGGTCGATCTGTTCCGGCAGCAGGATGCCGTCAGCGCCGAAGGCCGGCATCTGCGAGTCCCGCGTATCGGGATCGGCTGCATAGCGGATGCCGTGCTTGAGCGTGGTGTAGAGCGCGTCGGGCGTGCCGCCCCACAGCCAGTCGTCATCGTTGAGATTGGGATAGCCGGCGAAGCCCGCCGCACCCGAGCCGTGGCACTGCACGCAGTTGACCTTGAAGGCCGCCGCGCCGCCCGCCTGCGCGAAGGACAGGAGCTGCGGGTCCTTCAGGATGTCGTCGACGCTCATCGCGGCGATCTTGTCGAGATTGGCCTGCTGGGCCTCCCTGGCCGTGGCCATCTGCTGTTCGAGTGCCGCGCGCGACGACCAGCCGAGCAGACCGGGCGTGGCCGATGTCAGCATCGGCCAAGCGGGATAGACGACGGTGTAGGCGAGACCCCAGATCACCGTGGCGTAGAAGGTGTAGAGCCACCAGCGCGGCAGCGGGGTGTTGAGTTCCTTGATGCCGTCCCATTCATGCCCGGTCGTAGCAGTGCCCGAGACGTCGTCCTTTTCGATGTTGGTTGCCATGGGTCAGTCCTCGGGATCGGTTTTCTGAAGGGGTATTCTGGCCACGTCTTCGTATTTGGCCCTGGAGCCGGGCCGGAAGGCGTAGAGGACAATTCCGATGAAGATGATGAACAGCGCGAGCAGTCCCCAACTGTCCGCGAGTTGCCGCAGGGCGGTGTAGGTTTCCATCGCTTACCTCGCCAGATCGGCTTTGAACGTGGAGAAATCAACAAGCGTGCCCAGCATCTGCAGATAGGCGATGAGCGCGTCCATTTCGGTGATGCGGGCGTCGCTGTCGAAATTGCGGGCCACCGCCTTCGGATAGCGCGCCATCAGGCCATCGGTATTCTCGCCGGTCGCCTGGGCCATCATGTCGGCCTCGGCATTTTCGATAGCTTCCTCGGAATACATCGGCCCCTTGCCATTGTTGACGACAAGATTCATCGCCGCGAGATGCTTGCCGAAGCCCTTTACCTGCACATCCTTGCCGGACAGAAACGCATAACCGGGCATGATCGACTCCGGGACCACGTTGCGCGGGTTGGACAGATGCTCGCGGTGCCATTCGTCCGAATATTTGTTGCCGACGCGGGCCAGATCAGGCCCGGTGCGCTTCGACCCCCACTGGAAGGGATGATCGTATTCGGACTCGGCCGCCAGGCTGAAGTGGCCATAGCGCTCGACCTCGTCCCGGAACGGGCGGATCATCTGGCTGTGGCAGACATAGCAGCCCTCGCGGATGTAAATGTTGCGTCCCGCGAGTTCGAGCGGCGAATAGGGCCGCATGCCCTCGACCTTCTCAATGGTGTTCTGCAGGTAGAATAGTGGTACGATCTGAACGAGGCCGCCGATGGTAACCACGAGAAAGCTGAGGATCAGCAGCAGCGTGGCGTTCTTCTCGATTGTCTGGTGATTCATGGTGAGCGCCCCCGTTCTATGCCGGCGCCGAGATCATGCCCACGGGCTGGGTCACGGGTTCGGCGCCTCTGATGGTGCGGTAAATGTTGTAGACCATGATCAGCGAGCCCAGCAGGAACAGGCCGCCGCCGATGGTGCGGATGACGTAGTAGGGGTGCATCGCCTCGACCGTTTCCACGAAGGAATAGGCGAGGAAGCCGTTGGCATCATACTCGCGCCACATGAGGCCCTGCATGATGCCGGAGACCCACATCGCCGAGGCGTAGACCACGATGCCCAGCGTGGCGAGCCACACATGCCAGCTCACCAGGCGGAGCGAGTAGACTTCCTTCCGGCCCCACAGCCGCGGGATCAGGTGATAGAGGCAGCCGAGCGAGATCATGCCAACCCAGCCCAGCGCCCCCGAATGAACGTGGCCGATGGTCCAGTCCGTGTAGTGTGAGAGCGAGTTCACGGCCTTGATGGACATCATCGGGCCTTCGAAGGTGGACATGCCGTAGAAGGCGACCGAGATCACCATCATGCGCAGCACCGGGTCGGTGCGGAGCTTGTCCCAGGCGCCCGACAGCGTCATCAGGCCGTTGATCATGCCGCCCCAGGACGGCATCCACAGCATGATCGAAAACACCATGCCGAGCGTCTGCGCCCAATCGGGGAGCGCGGTATAGTGCAGGTGATGCGGCCCGGCCCAGATGTAGAGGAAGATCAGCGACCAGAAGTGGACGATCGACAGCCGGTAGGAATAGACCGGCCGGTTGGCCCGCTTCGGGATGAAATAATACATCATGCCGAGGAAGCCGGCGGTGAGGAAAAAGCCCACCGCGTTATGGCCATACCACCACTGGGTGAGCGCATCCTGCACGCCTGAGAACAGCGAATAGCTCTTCGAGCCGAAGAACGACACTGGGATCGACAGGTTGTTGACGATGTGCAGCATGGCGATCGTCACGATGAAGGCGAGGTAGAACCAGTTGGCCACATAGATGTGGGGTTCCTTGCGCTTCACGATGGTGCCGAAGAAGACCAGGAAATAGGCGACCCAGACGATGGTGATCCAGATATCGACATACCATTCCGGCTCGGCATATTCGCGGCCTTCGGTAACGCCGAGGAGATAGCCGGTGGCGGCCAGCACGATGAACAGCTGGTAGCCCCAGAACACGAACCAGGCGAGATTGCCGAAGGCGAGCCGGGCCCGGCTGGTGCGCTGGACCACGTAGAAGGACGTGGTGAGGAGTGCGTTGCCGCCGAAGGCGAAGATGACCGCCGAGGTGTGAAGCGGGCGAAGCCTGCCGAAGTTGAACCATTCGAGATCGGGGTTCCAGGCGGGGTAAGCGAGTTGCAGGGCGACCACCACGCCGACGAGGAAGCCGACGACACCCCAGAACAGCGTGATGATCGCGCCCCACCTCACGATATTGTCCATGTAGCCGGACTGCCCGGCCACCGGCTTGCCGAAACTGCGCGCCGCGAAAATCAGCGCCAGGATCGCCGCGCCGGCGAACATGTACATATGAATGGCGAAAGGCATGTCCTCCGCTTTGGCGCCCATGGAGATCGCGAAGATTGCCAGCAGACCCCACAGGGCCATCATGACCCCGCCGCCCGCCTGTGACGGCCGCTCCTTCCGCACCACAGTATCTGCCCCCATGGGACTCCCCCCTTTTCGACAACGATCCGCAGGCACGCATGCGGGTCCGCGGCCGCTCCGGCATTGACCTGGATCAACCCCAGCCAAGCCCCTCATAAACAAGAGCTATTCTTTAGTCTGAGACGCCAGCCATCGGGCGGTGACGGCTTGATTCGGAGCGCGTAAACACGGATGATGGCGCGATGATCGGCCAACTGGGCATTCTGGCCGCGGGGCTTCTCTATCTCGGCGCGCTGTTCGCGGTGGCGAGCTACGGCGACCGCATGTCCCAGCGCTGGAACGTGCGGGCCGGACGGCCCCTCATCTATGCCCTGTCGCTGGCCGTCTACTGCACCTCATGGACCTATTTCGGCAGCGTTGGCATCGCCTCGCGTGCCGGGCTCGACTTCCTGCCCATCTATATCGGCCCGATCCTGGTGTTCGCGCTGGGCTGGAAGCTGATCCAGTCGATCGCCGCGCTGACCAAGCGGCACAACATCGCGTCGATCGCCGATTTTCTCTCCGCCCGTTACGGCAAGAGCGAAGCGCTGGGCGCCATGGTGACGGTGATCGCGGTGATCGGCATCGTTCCCTATATCTCGATCCAGCTCAAGGCGGTGTCGGCCTCGCTGCAGGTGCTGGTGGCCGAGCCGCAATGGTCACGCGACCTGTTGCCCGCCTCCTCCGGCCTCGATGGGCTGTCGCTGCTCGTGGTGTTCACCATGGGCATTTTTGCCATCCTGTTCGGCACCCGGCACATCGACACCACCGAGCATCAGGACGGCATGATCCTGGCGATCGCCGTTGAATCGCTGGTGAAGCTTATCGCGTTTGTGGCGGTCGGCGGCTTTGTGGTGTTCGCGCTGATGGGCGGCATCGGCCCGTTCCTTGCCGAAGCAGCGGCTGACCCTGAGGTGACGGCGCTGTTTTCGGGCGGGCTTGACGGCGGACCGTGGCTGACCATGACCTTGCTTTCAGCGTTCGCGATCATCCTGTTGCCACGGCAGTTCCATGTGGCGGCGGTTGAAAACGCCAATCGTGGTGAAATCCGCCGCGCCGCCTGGCTGTTCCCGCTCTATCTCGTGGCCATCAACCTGTTCGTCATTCCGATTGCGGTGGCGGGCCTCCTGCTGCTTCCGCCCGGCACCGACGGCGATACGTTCGTTCTGGCGCTGCCGGTCGAGGCGCAAAGCCAGACCTTCGCGCTGATCGCCTTCATCGGCGGGCTTTCGGCTTCGACGGCGATGGTGATCGTCGAATGCATCGCGCTCTCCATCATGGTGTGCAACAATCTGGTGGTGCCGCTCATGCTGCGCCGCCAGGTGGAGCGCGCCGCCGTCCACCAGGACATGGGCGGGACACTGATCCTGATCCGGCGGCTGGCGATCATCGTGGTGCTGGCGCTGGCCTATGCCTATTACCAGATGATCGCCTCCTCCGCGGCACTCGCCCAGGTGGGGCTGTTGTCTTTCGCGGCGGTAGCGCAGTTCGCCCCGGCGTTTCTCGGCGGGCTCGTCTGGCGGCGCGCGACGGCGCGGGGCGCCATGTGGGGCATTGCCGCGGGCTTTGCGGTGTGGGCCTATACGCTTCTGCTGCCGGCCTTCGCCGATGCTGGCTGGATCGGCCGCGGCTTCATTGAACAGGGCCCCGCGGGACTTGGCCTTCTCAAGGCCCGCGCTCTCTTCGCCATGGAGTTCGATCCGCTGACCCACGGCGTGTTCTGGAGCCTGCTCGCCAATATCGCCGGCTATGTGGCGGGCTCGCTCACCCGCCAGCCCACACCCATCGAGCGCATCCAGGCCACCAGTTTCGTGGCGCGTGACCGGCAGCCGGGAACCGGGAGCGGTTTCAGGCTGTGGCGCACCGCGGTGACCGCCGGACGGCTGGAGGATACGGTGGCCCGTTACCTCGGCGCCGAGCGGGCCCGCATCGCTTTCCAGGCTTTCCGGGCGGAGCAGGGCGAGACGGGTGGACGCGGCGGCGAAGCCGATGTGCGGCTGATCCGCTTCGCCGAGCATTTGCTGGCCAGTGCGGTGGGTGTCGCATCGGCGCGGCTGGTCATCGCGCTGATGCTGGAGCGGCACTCGACCCACGCGCGCGGCGCCATGAAGCTGCTCGACGAAGCGTCGGCGGCGATCCAGCACAATCGTGACGTCCTGCAATCGGCGATCGACAATGTCGGCCAGGGGCTCGCTGTCTTTGAGCCGGACATGACGCTGATCTGCTGGAACTCCGCGCTGGCGGATTTCCTTGGCCGCGGCGGCGAGCTCAACCGGGTGGGCACGCCGATCACCGAGCTGATGGACGCATTCCTGGCGCGCACCGCGAGCGGCCGCGCCGCGCGCGACGACCGGGTGCGGCGGATTGCCGAGACCCATGAGCCGTTCCGCGAGCGCTGCAATGATACCGGGCAGATTTTCGAATTCCGCTCCAGCGCCATGCCGGATGGCGGCGTGGTGGTGACGGTGATCGACGCCACCGAGAGTGTGCTGGCGGCGGAGGAGCTGCAGCGGGTGAACGAGTCGCTTGAGCGCCGCGTGAAGGCGCGCACCGCCGAACTGACCCAGCTCAATGAAGAGCTGGCTGCCGCCAAGGCCGAGGCCGACGCCGCCAATCTCTCCAAGACGCGTTTCATCGCGGCGGCGAGCCATGACATTCTGCAGCCGCTCAACGCGGCAAGGCTGTTCACCTCGGCGCTGGTCGAGCGGGTGCAACGCTCGAAGGACGGCGAGCTGGCGCGCAACGTGGACTCCTCCCTGGAGGCCGTGGAAGAGATCCTGTCGGCGCTGCTCGACATTTCCAGGCTCGATGCCGGCGCCATGAAGGCGGAGCCGGGGCCGGTGCGGGTTGGCGACCTGTTGCAGGCGCTGGCGCTGGAATTTGGGCCGTTGGCGCGAAAGAAAGGGCTGAAGCTGACGGTGCTGCCCTGCGGCCTCACTGTGAACACCGACCGCAAGCTGTTGCGGCGGGTTTTGCAGAACCTGGTGTCCAACGCGGTCAAATATACGCGCCGGGGGAGGGTTCTCATGGGTTGCCGGCGGCGCGGGGACAAGCTGTCGATCGAGGTGCATGACACCGGGCCGGGCATTCCGGCCGCCAAGCTGGGGGTGATCTTCCAGGAGTTCCAGCGCCTTGAGGCGGATGGCGACGCAACGCCCGGTCTGGGCCTCGGGCTGTCGATCGTCGAGCGCATGGCCAGAGTGATGGACGCGCCCGTGAGGGTGCGCTCTGAGCCGGGGCGGGGCTCGGTGTTCGCGGTCGAAGTGCCGGTTGCCGAAGCCGCCGCGCCCGCTGCCGATGCGGGCCTGCGCCGCGAGCCGCGCGCAACCCCCATGGCGGCGGCGCGGGTGCTGGTGATCGACAATGAGAAGCCGATCCTGGAAGCGATGACGCTGCTGCTGTCGGGCTGGGGCCACAGGGTCCACACGGCGGCGGGCCTTGCGGCGGCTCTGGCGGCGCTGGATGGCGCCGAAGGCGGCATCGACATGATCCTCGCCGATTATCACCTCGACGGGGAGGACGGGATCACGGTGATCGGCGCGCTCCGGCAGCGGGCCGGCTGGCCGGTGCCCGCGGTGCTGGTTACCGCCGACCGCACGCCCGCGGTGGCCGCCGCGGCGCTGGCCAACGACGTGCATCTGATCCGGAAGCCCGTGAAGCCCGCCGCGCTCCGCGCCGCCATGGCGCATGTGGCGCTCAGGGCCGAGGCGTGAATAATGCCGGGTTTGGAGCCGCGTTCAGTCAAGTGAATGCATCCGCATTCGTCCTCGCCCGCGCAGCGGGAAAGGAAGGGGCCCCAACGAAGCTGGGGAAGGTGAGGGCGCCGACAGGCATCGGCAAAAGTTTCCCCACAACTCCCCGATGCGTTCCGCAACGGGGCCCGTCATCTGCCGCTGATAGAGCGGGAAAAGAAAAGAGAGTTATGACGGGCAGAACGGCGGCTTCACTTGACCGCCCGAAGTTCTACGCCCCGGCGAAGCGGCGGGCGATTTCGGCGCGGTGCGGCGAGGCCTTGTAGGTTCCCAGGACGCGCAGATAGCTGGTGAAGAATTCGAGCTCTTCCATCGCCAGCCGGACATTGCGCTCGGCCGGATGTCCCTCGATGTCGGCATAGAACTGGGTGGCCGAGAACTGACCCTCGATCTGGTAGGATTCGAGCTTGGTCATGTTGACGCCGTTGGTGGCGAAGCCGCCCATCGCCTTGTAGAGCGCCGCCGGTACGTTCCTGACCCGGAACACGAAACTGGTGATCACAGGGTCGCCGCCCAGCGCCACGTCCCGGGGTGCCGATGCCAGCACCACGAAACGCGTGGTGTTGTGGCTTTCATCCTCGATGTTCTCGCGGATGATGTTGAGGCCATAGATCTGGGCGGCAAGCCGCGAGGCGATGGCCGCGCGGGCAAGATCGCCGTCCTCCGCGAGTTGGCGGGCGGCCCCCGCCGTATCCGCCGCCACCACGGGCTTCAGACCCATCTCGCGGATCACCCTGCGGCACTGTCCCAGCGCCTGGACATGGCTGTGAACGCTGCGAATTCCGGCCGGATCGGCCCCCGGCACCGCCATCAGCTGGTGATGGACGTGGAGAAAATGCTCGCCCACGATATGGAGATTGGAGCGCGGCAGCAGATAGTGGATGTCCGCCACCCGGCCGGCCACCGAGTTCTCGATGGGGATCATGGCCAACGCCGCCTCACCCTCGGTCACCGCCTGGAAGGCGTCCTCGAAAGTGCCACAGGGTAATGGCGCATGGCCCGGAAAGGCTTCCACGCAGGCGATGTGCGAGTTGGCGCCTGGTTCGCCCTGATAGGCGATCTTTGACGGCATCAGGATTTCCTCAATAGGCGGCGGGCAGCTTCGAGATCCTGGGGCGTATCGACGCCGAGCGGCACGCTGTCAACCCGCACCACGGCAATGCGCATGCCGTTGTCCATGGCGCGCATCTGCTCCAGCTTGCGGGCGGCCTCGCGCGGGCTCACCGGCAGCGCCACAAAGCGTTCGAGCACCTGGCGGCGGTAGGCATAGAGCCCGATGTGGTGCCAGTGGGGCGGCTGGTGCTCCGGCTCCAGCTGGCGCACGAAATCGCGCGCGAAGGCCACCTCGCGCTGATCGCTCAACGGCGCGATGGCCTTGACGATGTTTGGATTGGCGGCGTCATCGGCGGTTTCGATCAGGGCCGCGATGGTGGAGATATCGGCGGTTTCGTTGACGAGGCCCGCGAGGCAGCGCCGGATCGCCAGCGAATCGATGGTCGGCAGGTCGCCCTGCAGATTGACCACGAACTGGAACCGCCGCTGCGGGTCCCGCAGCGACAGGGCTTCGGCTATGCGGTCGGAGCCCGAAGGAAGCGCCGGGTTGGTGACGATGGCATCGCCGCCATGGGCGCGGACCACCGCGGCAATCTCACTTTCAGCGGCGGCCACCAGCACCTGGCCGATACCGGCCTCGACCGCGCGCTTCCAGCAATGGACGATCATGGGCAGGCCGTTGATGTCAGCCAGGGGCTTTCCGGGGAGCCTTGTGGAGGCCATCCGGGCGGGGATCACGACGATGGTATTCTGGTTGTCAATCATATGGTTAGGGTAAGGCGCGGCAAAATGGAGCAATACCCCTTATACTATTGCGGCGGCTCCGAGAAAGCACTAGTTTCCGCGCCCGAATGTCGGCGCAAAGGGTTGAACCTGCATGGATAGCTTCGAATTCAACAAGATCGCGGGCGCGGTGCTGGCCACCGCGCTGCTGGTATTCGGCCTCAGCGAGCTGAGCAACATCATCTACCACACTCACGCGCCCGAGAAGCCGGGTTTCGCCATCGAAGTGGCCGAAGCCGATACCGGCGGCGAGGCCACGGAAGAGGCCGCGCCGCCAGCGCAATCGGTGGGCGCGATGCTGGCCGCGGCGGATGCCACCAAGGGCCAGGCGGTGTTCAAGGCCTGCGTCGCCTGCCATGACCCCAGCAAGGGCGGCCCCAATAAGGTGGGCCCCAACCTGTGGGACATCGTCGGCCGCAATCATGGTATCCATGAGGGCTTCAGCTATTCCGAGGCCATGGCGGCGCTCAAGGACAAGCCCTGGACCTATGAGGCGCTGAACGAATTCCTGCTCGCGCCGAAGGCTGCCATTCCGGGCACCAAGATGGCCTATGGCGGCCTCAAGAAGGAAGCCGACCGCGCCAACCTGCTGGCCTATCTGGCGACGCTTTCGGACAGCCCAGTCCCCTTCCCCGCCCCGTAAAGGCCGCAAACCTCTCCAAGATTTAACACCGGCAGCCACTTTGCCGGTGTTTTCTTTTGATAGCCCCCTTGCCTATGTTTCACATCTCGCCCATCGCGGAGTAGCCCGCCCATGACCTTCAACCGACGCTCACTGCTCAAACTCGCCGCACTGGCCCCCGCCGCCAAGCTCGTCGGCATCCAGATCGCCGCCGCCGAGGACCGCGATTTCCGCCATGCGATCACCCTTTTCAATGACATCAAATATCCGCCGGACTTCGCCCATTTCGGCTATGTGAACCCCGCCGCGCCGAAGGGTGGCCGGGTGCGCTTCGGCGTCGTCGGCTCCTTCGACAGCCTCAACCCCTATTTCTTCAAGGGCGCCGCGGGAGGCGCCGTCCAGAATGACGCGCTGCTGACCCAATCCCTCGACGAGCCCTCGACCGAATATGGCCTGGTGGCGAGCGGTGTGTGGCACCCCGAAGACCGCTCCATGGTGGTGTTCCGGCTGCGCCCCGAAGCCCGCTTCCATGACAGCAAAGCGGTGACGCCGGATGATGTGATCTGGTCGATGCAGGCATTGCGCGAGGCGCACCCGCAATACAACTTTTACTACAAGAACATCGCCACGGCCGAGCAAACCGGCACGCATGAGGTGACCTTCACCTTCACCATGAAGGGAAACCGCGAACTGCCGATGATCACCGGACAGTTGCCGGTTTTGCCCCGTCACTGGTGGACCGGCAAGGATGGCCAGGGCCGCCAGCGCAACATCAAGGAGACCACGCTGGAAACGCCGCTTGGTTCCGGCGCCTATGTGGCTGCCGATGTGAAGCCCGGCGCGTCCATTCTTCTCAGGCGCGTGCCCGATTACTGGGGCAAGGACCTGGCGGTGAATGTGGGCCAGAACAATTTCGATGAAATCGAGTACATCTATTTCCGCGATGCCAATGTCGCCTTCGAGGCCTTCAAGGGCGGCCAGTATGACTGGCGCGGCGAAAGTTCCTCCAAGATGTGGGCCACCGGCTATGATTTCCCGGCCGTGCAGGCAGGGAAGGTGGTGAAGGAGGAAATCACCCTCCGGCAGGTCAATGGCATGCAGAGCTGGGCCATGAACATCCGCCGCCCGAAGTTCCAGGATGTGCGGTTGCGCCAGGCGCTGAATTATGCCTTCGATTTCGAATGGGCGAACCAGAACCTGTTCTATGGCCAGTACATCCGTTCACGGAGCTATTTCAACAATTCCGACATGGAGGCCAAGGGGCTGCCGTCACCCGCCGAACTGGCGCTGCTGGACCCGCTCAAAGACCAGCTGCCGCCGGAAGTATTCACGGCGGAATATGCGAACCCGCTGAACGATACGCCCCAGAACAGGCGCAAGAACATGCGCCAGGCGGCAAGGCTTCTGGCCGAGGCCGGCTGGCAGGTGACCCAGGATGGCGGCAAGTCGATCCTGAAAAATGCCCAGGGCGAAGCGCTTACCATCGAATTTCTGCTCGATTCGCCGCTGTTCGAGCGCGTCGCCCTGCCCTACCAGCAGCAGCTGGAACTGCTCGGCATCGGCATTTCGGTAAAGACGGTGGACAGCGCGCAGCATAAACGCCGCACCCAGACCTTCGACTATGACATCATCGTGGGCAGCTGGCCGCAGTCGCTGTCGCCCGGCAATGAGCAGCGTGATTTCTGGGGCAGCGAGGCGGCAAAGCGCGACGGCAGCCGCAATTATGTGGGCATCGCCAATCCGGCGATCGACGCGCTGATCGAAAAACTCGTCCTGGCGCCGGACCGCGAAAGCCTGGTGACCGCCTGCAAGGCGCTGGACCGGGTGCTGATCTGGAACCACTATGTGGTGCCGATGTGGTTCACTCCCTATCAGCGCACGGCGCGCTGGAACCGCTTCGGGCGGCCGGAAACCCTGCCCACCCTCTCAACAGGTTTTCCGACGATCTGGTGGTGGGACGAAGAGAAAGCGCGAAAGGTGGACGGGACATGAGACGCATAGCAACGGCCCTTCTGGCCATCAGCCTAGGTGCGGCGGCAGCGGCAGCGGAACCGCGCCATGGCCTTTCGGTGTTTGGCGATCTCAAATATCCGGCCGGCTTTGCGCATTTCGATTATGTCAATCCGGATGCCCCCAAGGGCGGCAAGATGGCGTTGATCGGGCCCACGCCCGTCGAGACTTTTGACAGTTTCAACGGCTATATCCTGAAGGGGGATGCCGTGCAGGGCTTCGAGCTGATGTTCGACAGCCTGATGGCCGCCGCCGACGACGAACCTGACGCGCGCTATGGCCTGGTGGCCGAGACCGCCGATCTCGCCGCTGACCGCAAGAGCGTCACGTTCAAGCTGCGCGGCGAAGCCAGATTCGCCGATGGCAGCGGGCTCACCGCCGAAGATGTGTGCGACAGCTTCCGCCTGCTGTCCACGGAGGGCCATGAGCGCATCCGCATCACCATCCGCGATGTCGAGGCCTGCGATGTCATCAGCCCGAACGAGGTGCGCTACCGCTTCAAGGGCGAGCGCACGCGCGATCTGCCGCTGACCGTGGCGGCGCTGCCCATCTTCTCCAAGGCCTATTACGCGAAGGTCGATTTTTCCAAGACGACGCTGGAGCCGCCGCTGGGCTCTGGGCCCTATGCGGTCAAGTCCTTCAAGCCGGGCGAATATGTAACCTACGGGCGGCGCGCGGATTATTGGGCGAAGGACCTGCCGGTGAACAAGGGCCGCCATAACTTCGACGAGCTGCGCTTCGACTATTTCCGGGACCGCGCGCCCGCCTTCGAGGCGCTGAAATCCGGCGTCATCGACCTGCGCGAGGAATTCACCTCGCGCGACTGGGCCACGGCCTATGATTTTCCGGCGCTTGCCGATGGCAGGGTGATCAAGGCGGAGCTTCCCGACGACACGCCATCCGGCGCGCAGGGCTTCTTCCTCAACATGCGGCGCGAGAAATTCCAGGACATCCGTGTCCGGAAGGCCCTGAACCTCGCCTTCGATTTCGAATGGACCAACAAGAACCTGTTCTTCGGCCTCTACACCCGCACGGCGAGCTTCTTCGAGCGCTCGCCGCTCAAGGCGGAAGGCGCGCCGCCCGCCGATGAGCTGGCGCTGCTCGAACCCTACCGGGACAGCCTGAGGCCAGAGGTTTTCGCGGCGGTGGAATTGCCGCCGGTCTCGGATGGCTCCGGCCAGGACCGCAAGCTGTTGCGCGAGGCCTCGCGGCTTCTCGACGAGGCCGGCTGGACCGCCGATGGCACCATGCGCCGCAACGCCAGGGGCGAGACGCTGGACATCGAATTCCTGGTCGACGGCCCGGTGTTCGAGCGCGTGCTGGCGCCCTATGTGAAGAACCTGAAACTCCTCGGCATCAACGCCACCATCCGCACCGTCGATCCCGCGCAGTATCAGCAACGGCTCGAACCCTATGACTATGACGTGACGATCGGCCGCTTCATGGCCGGGCTGACGCCAGGCGACGGGCTTCGCATCTTCTTCGGATCGGAGTCGGCCACCAAGCCCGGAACCTATAATCTGTCGGGGGTCGCCTCGCCCGCCATCGACGCGCTCATCGACAAGATCGTCGAGGCCAAGACGCGCCAGGAACTCGACGTGGCGGGCCGGGCGCTGGACCGGGTGTTGCGCGCCGAGCAGTTCTGGGTGCCCAACTGGTACAAGGGAAGCCACTGGCTGGCCTATTGGGACAAGTTCGGGCAGCCGCCGGTCAAGCCGAAGTACGACCGTGGAATCACCGACACCTGGTGGTATGACGATGCCAAGGCCAAGCGAATCGCCAACGGTAACTGACCTCCCTTCATGGGCGCCTACATCCTCAAACGCATTCTGCTGATGATCCCCACCCTTCTGGGGATCATGCTGATGACATTCGCCGTCATCCAATTCGTGCCGGGCGGGCCCGTCGAGCAGGTGATCGCCAAGATGCAGGGCACCGACACCGATTCGACCGGCCGCATCAGCGGCAATCCCGGCACCGAGGGGGGCGGCGGCGCGCAAATGCAGGGCGGCGCCCCCGACGCCACCGCCTTCAAGTACCGCGGCGCGCAAGGCCTCGATCCCGAATTCATCAAGAGCCTGGAAAAGCAATTCGGCTTCGACAAGCCAGCGCCCGAGCGCTTCCTGCTGATGATGCGCGACTACTTCACCTTCAATTTCGGCCAGAGCTATTTCCGCGACCGGTCGGTGCTCAGCCTCATCGCCGAGAAGCTGCCCGTTTCGATCTCGCTCGGCCTGTGGCTCACCCTGATCCAGTATCTGGTGTCGATCCCGCTCGGCATCCGCAAGGCCGTGAAGGACGGCTCCACCTTCGACGTCTGGACCTCGGGCGTGATCATCATCGGCTATGCCATCCCCAGCTTCATCTTCGCCATCATGCTGATCGTGCTGTTCGCGGGCGGCAGTTATTTCAGCTGGTTTCCGCTACGCGGCCTCACCTCGGACAATTTCGAGCAGATGAGCGTGATGGGCAAGCTCGCGGATTATGCCTGGCACCTGGCGCTGCCGCTGTTCGCCATGGCCATCGGGTCCTTCGCCACCATGACCATGCTGACCAAGAATTCCTTCCTCGACGAAATCCGCAAGCAATACGTGATGACGGCGCGCGCCAAGGGCCTCACCGAGCGGCAGGTACTCTATGGCCATGTGTTCCGCAACGCCATGCTGCTGGTGATCGCCGGCTTTCCCGGCGCCTTCATTGGCGCTTTCTTCGCCAGCTCGCTGCTGATTGAGACGATCTTCTCTCTCGATGGGCTGGGCTATCTGTTCTTCAAGGCGACGCTGGACCGCGACTATCCCATCGTCTTCGCCAGCCTCTACATCTTCACGCTGATGGGGCTCATCGTGCAGCTGATCTCCGACCTCACCTATACCTGGATCGATCCGCGCATCGATTTCGAGAAGCGGGACGTCTGAGCCATGGCGCTGCGCATCACGCCCCTCAACCAGCGCCGCTGGCAGCTGTTCCGGCAGAACCGGCGCGGCTTCTGGTCGTTCTGGATTTTCGCGGTGCTGTTTCTGATTGCGGCTTTTGCACCGTTCATCGCCAATGACCGTCCGGTACTGGTCTCCTACAAGGGCGAATGGCTCTATCCGGTGTTCACGGATTATCCGGAATCGAAATTCGGCGGCTTTCTCGCGCGAACCGATTTCCGCGACCCCGTGAACCAGGAAGAGATTGCCGCCAATGGCTGGATGATCTGGCCGCTGATCCGCTATTCCTACAACACCGTCAACAATGAGCTGCCGACGCCCGCACCCTCGCCACCAGCTTTCAAGCTCAGCCGCGAACAGGCCTGCGCCAAGTTTCCACTGGGCGTCGATGATCCCAATTGTGTGTTCGGCAACCTCAACTGGCTCGGCACCGACGACCAGGGCCGGGACGTGGTGGCGAGGCTCATCTATGGTTTCCGCGTCTCGGTGGCCTTCGGGCTGATCCTCACCGTGGTCTCCT
>NZ_JBJTER010000019.1:0-5943 GCF_046093005.1 Aestuariivirga sp. | reverse complement strand
CATCCATCCAGATCATGCAGGGCCTGAGTGGTTCGCCTGCAGCATCCAGCGCCACGACGGAGCAGCAGGTCGTATCAACGCTGATGGCGATGATGTCGCCAGAAGAGATGCCCGCTTTTGCCACCGCACCCCGGACCGACTGGCCCATGCACATCCACCAGTCCTGCGGGTTCTGCTCAGCCCAGGATGGCTGAGGAAACTCCGTCCTGTAGGGTGTGGCTACAGAAGCCAGCGGCCGTCCATCGAGATCGAAAACGAAGGCACGGATTGATTCCGTTCCACCGTCAACGCCGATCACGTAGCTCATGCCTCGCCCCCTCCGATGGCTGACCACTTGGCTTGATCTTCATTATAGGCATGCAGTTCGCCCATGGAGATATCAAACCAGACCCCATGCAGAGAAAGATCGTGCCTGTTCTCCTTCATGCGGATCCAAGGAAAGGTGCGAAGATTGGCGAGCGAGTGCTCGATCGAGGCGCGCTCGATATGCCGCTCGTGCAGGGCGTCATCACAGCCATCTTCACGCGGTACGATGCGTGTCACGTCCTTGATCGCGCGCATCCAGCTGCCGATGAAATCGGTGTGGGTGAGGGGTGACGCCTCGCCGATCGCCGCCCGGATGCCGCCGCAGCGGCCATGCCCCATCACCACGATATGGCGGACGCCGAGCGACATGACGCCGAATTCGAGCGCCGCGGAGGTGCTGTGATGGCCGCCATCCGGCGCGTAGGGCGGCACCAGATTGGCGACGTTGCGCACCACGAACATTTCGCCGGGGCCGGCGTCGAACACGGTTTCGGGGGCGGCGCGGGAATCGCAGCAGGCGATAATCATGATTCGCGGCTTCTGCGAACCCTCGCCCAGCCGCCGGTAGCGCTCGGACTCTGACACGTAGCGGCCGGCGCGGAAATTGGCGTAGCCATCGAGCAGCGGGGCGGGCAGCGCCATCACGCCGCTCCTTCTGTGAAGATGAGGAATGGGCGGGAGCTGCGCGGCATGGAAACCTCGGGGGCACGTGATTGCTCTTGACTTGCCCCAGCCGGACCGGGGAATCAAGACCGCGGCCATCATCCCCGGCGCGGCCAGCGAGATGCCACGGGCAAGTGTTCAGCCCGGGGCGTGACAGCGAAGACGATGCCACGGTCGTGCCGTGGCACGACGAGGTGAGAGCGGCGGTCTAAACATCAGGCCGGGACAAGAGCGAAGCGTTACGCAAGTCCTCTAGCCCGCCAGCGCGGCAAGGGTTTCCAGCCGGTCGGCCTCGGCGGCGGGCTTGTCCCAGCGGATGCGGGCGATGCGCGGAAAGCGCATGGCGATCCCTGATTTGTGCCGCGTCGAGGCCTGGATCGCATCGAAGGCCACTTCCAGCACCAGCCTGGGCGCCACGGCGCGCACCGGGCCGAAGCGCTCCACGGTGTTGTGGCGGATGAAGCGGTCCAGCTGGGCGAGCTCGGCATCGGTGAAGCCGGAATAGGCCTTGCCGACCGGCACCAGCACGGGTGCTCCGTCCTTTTCCGTCCAGGCGCCGAATGTGTAGTCGGAATAGAAAGATGAGCGCTTGCCCGCTCCCTTCTGGGCATAGAGCAGCACGCAATCGGCGGTGAGCGCCGCGCGCTTCCATTTGTACCAGTGGCCCTTCGGCCGGCCGGGGAGATAGGGGCTGGCCCGGCGCTTCAGCATCAGGCCCTCAATGCCCTGGCCGCGGGCGGCTTCGCGCCAGGCGCTCAATTCGGCCTTGCTGGCCGGTTCAAGCAGCACCGAAAGATCGCTCAGGGGCGGCGCATGGGCGCGGTGCCAGGCTTCGAGCCGGGCACGCCTTTGGCTGAAGGCAAGGCCGCGCAGGTCCTCGCCGGCGATTTCCAGCGCATCATAGAAGCGCACATGGGCGGGGTATCGCGCGCGCATCGCCCGGCTCACGCTGCGGCGGTTAAGCCTCTGCTGGAGATCGGAAAAAGGCGCGGGGCCGGCGCCGCGCATCACCAGCAATTCGCCGTCCAGCACGGCGTCGAACCGGAAAGCCTCGACGAGTTCGGGAAAGCTCTGGCCGATGTCGTCGCCGGTGCGCGAGAACAGCCGCGTGAGCCCGCCGCGCCCGGAGACCTGCACCCTGATGCCGTCCCATTTCCATTCGGCGGCGAAATCCTCGAGATCAAGCGCCTCCCACTCCGCCTCTTCGAGCGGATGGGCCAGCATGAGCGGACGGAACACCGGGGTTTCCGGCGGAGCCGGCCGGCCCGTCTTGCCCGCGAGCCAGTCGAACAGCGGCACATAAGGGGCGCTGAGGCCGTGCCAGATTTCCTCGATGTCATCCACCTGCTTGCCGAAAGCCTCGGCCGCCGCCTGTTTGGCAAGCCTTGCCGAGACGCCCACCCGCGGCGCCCCGCTCAGGAATTTCAGCAGCGCCCAGCGCCCGGTGGCATCGAGCCGGTCGAGCCAGGCGGCGAGCTGTGCCGCGTGGCCGCCGCGCGGCAGGCTCTGGAGCGTGGCGACAATCTCCGGGAGTTCCGGGGCCGCACCTGGCCCGGCGCTGTTGGGCCAGATCAGGGCCACGGTTTCCGCGGTGTCGCCCACATCCTCGCGTGACAGGCGGAACAGCTCCGGGTCGAAGCGGCTCTCGCCCAATTCGGCCAGCACCCGGCGCAGCGGAAATGATATTGGCACCCCATCGCTGAGGGCGGCCAGCGCATAGCCCCGGTCCGGGTCGGGCGTGGCGGCGAAATAGTTCCGCATCAGCAACAGCTTGCCATTGCGCGCCGGCGTGCAGGTCAGGCGGTCGAGCAGGGTGGCGAAGGCTTTCATTCGGCATCGTCCTCGCGGTCGACAAGCCGCAGGGCCCGCGCCGCAACCCCGCGCTTGGCCAGCTCATGCACCAGCGCGTCCTCGCGGCCATGCGTGACCCATACGTCCCGGGCCCCGGTTTCGGCCACCGTATCAAGCAGTTCCGGCCAGTCGCAGTGATTGGAAATGACCAGCGGCAGTTCAACCCCGCGCTGGCGGATGCGGCCCCTGATGCGCATCCAGCCCGAGGCGAAACCGGCCAGCGGATCGGCGAAGCGGCGTGACCAGCGGTCACCGATCGCCGAGGGCGGCGACAGCACGATCTCGCCCGGAAGCTTGTCCCTGGCGTCCGCCACCGGGGGCACGGGACCCAGCGCGAAGCCGCGCGACACATAGTAGTCGGTCATGGCGCGGAGCGCGCCGTGCAGCCAGATGGGCCGGTCATAACCCGCCCGCCGCAGGAGCGCGATCAGCCGCTGGCATTTGCCAAGTCCGTAGACGCCGATCTGGTGGGTGCGATCGGGGAAATCTTCAAGCGAGGCCAGGAGTTTCGCAACCTCGCCCATGTCGGGCTCGTGCCGATAGACGGGGAGGCCGAAAGTGGCCTCGGTTACGAACAGGTCACAGGGCATGAGTTCGAAGGGCTGGCAGGTGGGGTCGGCCCGGCGCTTGTAATCGCCGGAAATCACCGCGCGCTGGCCGCCATGCTCGATCACGACCTGCGCTGAACCCAGAATATGCCCGGCGGGCAGCAGGCGCAGCGTTACATCCCTGATGGCAAGCGGCACGCCATAAGCCAGCGCCTGGGTCTGCCCGAGCCCGGCCTCGCCCAGCCGCAATCGCATGATTGCCAGCGTGTCGGCGGTGGCCAATACCGCGTCATGTCCCGGCCGGGCATGGTCGGAATGGCCATGGGTGATCACCGCCCGCGCCACGGGGGCGTGCGGGTCAATGTGGAAATCGCCGGGTATGCAGTAAAGCCCCGCCTGATCAGGCCGGAGCCAGCTTTCGAAGCTAGAACGCGCGTGCATGGCGGTCACCATGTCATGCGCCGGGCATGGCGGCCAAACGAAAAGCGGGGAGCCTCTGGTGCGAAGCCCCCCGCGGAATTGGTGACCGGGTACGCAGTACCTGATCCCGGATCGCCCTGGCGCTGGTCCCCGCTCCGGGTCCGATTGCCATGCATCGATCATGGCGCAGCAGAGTTTCCAAAGTGTTTCCGAAACTTGCGGAAAGATTTAAGATTGGGTTAGCGGCGTGCCGGAGCGGCACAATTCAGGCCCTCAAGGCGGCGTAGCCAGCCAGCGGTCCAGAAATCCGGAGAGCCAGTGCTTGACGGGCGCATCATGCAGCAGGTTGCCCTCGAGATGGGCGCTGGCATTCTGGGCGTTGGGCAGCGTGAATCGATGGGCCCCCAGTACACCCCAGCGATGCATGGTGAGCCTGGTCACTTCCGGATGGAACTGGATGCCGAAGGCGGTCTCGCCATAACGGAAGGCCTGGTTCTCGAAGGTGTCGCTGGCGGCGAGCCGGGTGGCGCCGGCGGGCAGCGTATGGCCCTCGCGGTGCCAGTGATAGACATGTTCCGGCCATGGGCCCAGGGCTTCGCCGGCGGCGGTGGGAATAAGCGGATAATAGCCGATCTCGACCAGGCCTTCGTCATGCGGGGCGACGCTGCCGCCCAGCTGCCGGGCCAGCATCTGGGCGCCGAGGCAGATGCCGAGAAACGGCTTGTTCTCTTTCAGCGGCACGCCGATCCAGTCGATCTCGCGGGCGATCCAGTCGTCGGAATCATTGGCGCTCATCGGGCCGCCGAAGATCATGGCGCCAGCGTGGCGGCCAAGGCTTCGCGGCAGGTCCTCGCCGAGGCAGGGCCTGCGGATATCGAGGCGATAGCCTTTCATGTTCAGCATGTGGCCGATGCGGCCCGCCGTCGAGGTCTCGGAGTGCAGAATGATCAGGATCTCTTTCGTCATGTCAGGGTTTTGCCGCAGCCGGCGCCCCCTGCCGGGTGCGGCCCTCGAGCAGGACCACCGCGAGGCCCGCCGCCATGATCAGCGCCATGCCAGCGATGGCCAGCGTGTTCGGAACATCGCCGAAGACCAGAAGGCCTGAGACCGCGGCCCAGATCATCATCGAATAGCTGAATGGCGCCACCACCCGCGCCGGCGACAGGCGGTAGGCCATGAACACGAAGGAGTGCCCGCACATCAGAAAGAAACCGGCCACGAACATAAGACCGGCATGCCGCCAGGTTGGCGCCACCGGGGTTTCGAACATCAGCAGCATGGCGAGCGCGCTCAGCATGACGATGAGAAGGGTGGAGAAGGTGACCATCAGGGCCGGCGTGCCGGGCGGCACCTTGCGCGAGAGAATGTCACGGAAGGCCGCGCCCACCGCGGTGAAGAAGGCGAAGATGGCATAGGGCGAGGCTGTGCCTGCCCCGGGCTGGGCCACCAGCATGGCGCCGGTGATGCCAAGCCCAATGAGCGCCATGCGCAGCCCGCCGACTCTCTCGCCGAAAAACAGCCACATGCCGAGGAGCACGATGAGCGGCGAAATCTGGGCAATGGCCGCGACATCGGCAATCGGCATCTGGTCCAACGCCAGAATAAAACTCAGAATCGCGAACACTTCGCTGAACGACCGCAACGCCACCCAGGGGTTGAAGGCCTTCGGCAGTTCGCGCAGCAACCCCATGGCGGCGATCACCGGCAGGCACCACAAACACGCCGCGATGCCGCGCATCACCAGCACCTGGAAGGGCGGCGCGTCCGAGAGCGCCAGCTTCATGCAGCTGTCATTGGCAACGAACGACGCCATCGCCACCAGTATGGCGGCGACACCCCGGACATTATGGGAAAAAGCCATCGATTCGAAAATTCAGCGAGCCAGTGCAAATGACTAGCCGCCGCCGCCCTGCTTGGCAATCGGCGATCTGCCGCTCAGGCAGTCAGCGTGATCGGCACCCGCAGATAGTGAACGCCATTGGCATCGGCGGGCGGCAGCTTGCCCGCCCGCATATTGACCTGGATCGACGGCATGAGAAGCGCCGGGGCGGCGAGCGTCGCATCCCGCGCCGTCCGCATCTTCACGAACTCCTCCTCGGAGACACCATCATGGACATGCACGTTGCGGTCAATCTCCTCGCCCACCGTGGATTCC
>NZ_JBJTER010000018.1:0-13918 GCF_046093005.1 Aestuariivirga sp. | reverse complement strand
GACCCGCTACGAGGCCAAGGCCCGGCGGGAAGGGCGGGGCTCGGCGTATCTGAGGTTCCGGCGGCTCCCTTGATTGGCGGCCCTTGCGCGGCGGCTCCGAAAAGACTATATCCCCGACAACTTAGGTTCACTCACATAGCCACGAAAGTGGAGATCGCGAGTGGGTCCCGGCTCCGGGGCCCGCTTTTTTGTTGCCTGAAAGGGCTTTGATGACGACCGAGACCGAAATCAGACTGGCCCGCGAGACGGGCCCCGCGCAACGGGTGGCAACCCTCGCCGCGCCTGTGCTGGAAGGCATGGGTTTCCGGCTGGTGCGGGTCAGGATGAGCGGGTCCACCTTGCAGATCATGGCCGAGCGGCCCGACGGCAGTTTCACCATCGAGGACTGCGAGGCGGTGAGCCGCGCCATTTCGCCGATCCTCGATGTCGAGGATGTGATTCCCAGCCGCTATCACCTCGAGGTGTCCTCACCCGGCATCGACCGGCCGCTGGTCAGGCCTTCTGATTTCGAGGCCTGGGCCGGCCATGAGGCGAAGATCGAGATGGCGGTACCCGCCGCCGGGCGCAAGCGCTTCCGCGGCAAGCTTGAAGGCTATGAGGGCGGCGAGGTGCGGCTGTTCATCGAGAACCCGGAAGGGGCATCCAAGGAACCGGTGTTGATCGGCGTGCCCTTCGCGGACATCGCCGATGCCAAGCTGGTGATGACCGATCAACTGATCGAGGCCGCGCGGAGCCGCCAGACGCCCAAGGGCTATGGCGACGGCGCCGAGATCGACGAGGATCAGATTTCGCAACAGAGGAGCGAAGACAATGGCTGATTATGGCGTAAGCGCCAACCGGCTGGAACTGCTGCAGATCGCTGACGCGGTGGCGCGAGAGAAATCGATCGACAAGTCGGTCGTGCTGCACGCGATGGAAGAAGCGGTGCAGAAGGCCGCCAAGGCCCGCTACGGCGCCGAGAACGAGATCGTCGCCGAGATCGACCCAAAGACCGGCGAAACCCGCCTGCAGCGCCTGTTGCTGGTGGTCGAGACGGTGGAGAACGAGGCCACGCAGATCAGCCTCACCGATGCCCAGCGCCGCAACCCGGCAGCCAGCATCGGCGACCAGATCGCCGAGCCCTTGCCGCCCATCGAATTCGGCCGCATTGCCGCGCAGAACGCCAAGCAGGTGATTGTGCAGAAGGTGCGCGACGCCGAGCGTGACCGCATGTACGCCGAATACAAGGACCGCATCGGCGAGATCGTGCATGGCGCGGTGAAGCGCGTCGAATATGGCAACATCATCGTCGATCTCGGCCGCGGCGAAGGCATCATCCGGCGCGATGAATCGCTGCCGCGCGAAGTGTTCCGCCCCGGCGACCGGGTGCGCGCCTATGTCTATGACGTGCGCCGCGAGCAGCGCGGCCCGCAGATCTTCCTGTCGCGCACGCATCCTGAATTCATGGCCCGTCTGTTCGGCCAGGAAGTGCCGGAAATCTATGACGGCGTCGTTCAGGTTGTGGCGGTGGCGCGCGATCCCGGCAGCCGCGCCAAGATCGCGGTGCGCTCCAAGGACAGTTCCATCGATCCCGTGGGCGCTTGCGTTGGCATGCGCGGCAGCCGCGTCCAGGCGGTGGTGAACGAGCTGCAGGGCGAGAAGATCGACATCATCCAGTGGACGCAGGACGTCGCCTCCTTCGTGGTCAATGCGCTGGCGCCGGCGGAAGTCACCAAGGTGGTGCTCGACGAGGAGTCGGAGCGCATCGAAGTGGTGGTGCCGGACGAGCAGCTGTCGCTGGCCATCGGGCGGCGCGGCCAGAATGTGCGGCTTGCCTCGCAACTCACCGGCTGGGACATCGACATCATGACCGAGGCCGAAGAATCCGAACGCCGCCAGAAGGAATTCGCGGCGCGCACCGAGCTGTTCGTGAATGTGCTCGACGTCGACGAGACGCTGGCCCAGCTGCTGGCCTCCGAAGGCTTCGCCAATGTCGAGGAAGTGGCTTATGTCGACCTCCGCGAAATCGCCTCGATCGAGGGCCTTGACGAGCAGACCGCCGAGGAACTCCAGAACCGGGCGCGCGAATATCTCGAACGCCAGGCGGCGGAGCTTGACGAGCGGCGCATCGCGCTGGGTGTGGCGGATGAACTGAAGGACATCGAAGGCCTGAGCCCCGCCATGCTGGTGGCGCTGGGCGAAGCGGGCGTCAAATCCATCGAGGATCTGGCGGGCTGCGCGACCGATGATCTGATCGGCTGGACGGAGCGCAAGGCCGGCGGCGCGGTCAAGCACAAGGGCGCCTTCTCCGACCTTGAGGTGAGCGCCGACGAAGCCAATGACCTGATCATGAAGGCCCGCATCGCGGCGGGCTGGATCGAAGCGCCGGCCGAGAGCGCGGCGGAGCCGGAAAGCGGCGAGGTGAGCGCCTGAGCGAAGCACCGGTCAGAGAGACGGAGGCGGATCAGCCCTTGGCCGACCGCATGTGCATCGTCACCCGCGCGGTGAAGGATGAGGCGGAGCTGATCCGCTTCGTGCGAAGCCCGGGCGGCGAGGCGGTGCCGGATCTGGCGCGCAAGCTGCCTGGCCGCGGCGTCTGGGTCAGCCTCGACCGTGGCGCGGTTGCCGAGGCGGTGCGGCGGAAGCTGTTCTCGCGCGGGTTCGGCGCCGAAACCACGGCGCCCGCTGGCCTGCCGGACCTGGTGGCGAAACTGTTGCGGGATCAGGCGCTGGCGCTGCTGTCGCTGGCGCGGAAGGCCGGCGAGGCGGTATCTGGCTTCGGCAAGGTCGAGGACATGCTGCGCAGCGGCCGGGCTGGGCTCGTTCTGCACAGCCGCGAGGCGCAGCCCGACGGTTGCCGGAAACTCGACAGGCTGGCCGGCCCCGATGCGCGGGTGATGGCGATTTTCGAGACCCGCGAATTGGATTTGGCTTTTGCCCGTCCAAATGTGGTACATGCTGCCGTGGCCAGGGGAGCGCTCGCCGAAAAGCTCTTGGCCGCCCAGCGCCGGATCGAGACGTTTGAAGGGCCGGAACACGGCCCGCCGAGGACTTGAAGAGAAAAGATGACTGATAACAACGACAAAGACCGCAAGCCCGAAGGCAACCGCCCGGGTGCGGGGACATTGACCCTGAAGCGGCCGTCGATCGAGCAGAGCAAGGTCAGGCAGAGTTTTGGCGCCGGGCGCTCCAAGACCGTGGTGGTGGAGACCAAGCGCAAGCGCTTCGGCGACGACAAGCCCGCTGAAGCCAAGCCCGCCTTCCAGCCACAGCCGCGCGTCGGATCGGCGCCGGCGGCCGGTATCCCCGCCCCCCAAACGCCGAAGCCGCAGCCGGCGGCACCGCGTTCCGGCGTGGTGCTGAGAACGCTCACCGCCGAGGAAAAGGAAGCGCGCGACCGCGCTCTGGCCGGGGCCCGCGTGCGCGAGGCCGAAGACCGCAGACGCCAGGAAGATGACGCCCGCCGCCGCGCCGAACTCGATGAACGTGAGCTAAAGGAGCGTGAGGCCGCCGCGCGCCGCTAGGCCGAGGACGAAACCCGCCATCGCATTGAGGAAGAGGCCCGCCGCAAGGCTGAGGAAGCGGCCAAGAAACTCATGCCACGCGCGGCCCAGCCCAATGTGGTTACACCCGCCACCGCGCCGGTGAAGCCACTGACCGGCAAGGCCGCACCGGGCGTTGTCCGCCGGGCCGCCGATGACGAGGATGAAGCGCCGCGCCGGGTTGGCCCCGGTTCGGTCAAGCGCGAGATCAAGGCGCCGGTTCCGGTCCGCACCAAGGGCGAGGCCGACAAGCGCCGCAGCCGCCTCTCAGTCGTGAACGCGCTGGACGAGGACGACGAGCGCAGCCGCTCGGTGGCCGCCTTCCGCCGCCGCACGGAGCGGCTGAAGAAGCAGTCCCAGGGCTTCCAGATGCCCACCGAGAAGATGATCCGCGACGTCGTGATTCCGGAGGCCATTACCATCCAGGAACTCGCCAACCGCATGGCCGAGCGCGCCGTGGACATCATCAAGATCATGATGAAGCAGGGCCAGATGCATACGATCAACGACGTGATCGATGCCGATACCGCCCAGATCATCGCCGAGGAAATGGGCCACAAGGTGCGCCGCGTGTCCGAGGCCGACGTGGTGGAAGGCCTGTCGGGCGAAACCGATGCGCCCGAGCAGCTGAAGCCGCGCCCGCCGGTCGTGACCATCATGGGCCATGTCGACCACGGTAAGACCTCGCTCCTCGACGCGCTGCGCAAAACCAATGTGGTGGCCGGCGAAGCGGGCGGCATCACCCAGCATATCGGCGCCTATCAGGTGGAAACGCCCAACGGCATCGTCACCTTCATCGATACGCCCGGCCACGAGGCCTTCACCTCGATGCGGGCCCGCGGCGCCAAGGCGACCGACATCGTGGTGCTCGTGGTGGCGGCCGATGACGGCGTCATGCCACAGACCGTCGAGGCCATCAACCACGCCCGCGCCGCAGACGTGCCGATCATCGTGGCGATCAACAAGATCGACAAGCCCGCCGCCAATCCGGTGCGGGTCAGGAACGAACTCCTGAAATATGAGATCGTCGTCGAAAGCATGGGCGGCGATACGCTGGAAGTCGAGGTCTCGGCGCTCAAGGGCACCAATCTCGATAAGCTGCTGGACGCGATCCTGCTGCAGGCGGAAGTGCTCGACCTCAAGGCCAATCCGGACCGCGAGGCGGGCGGCATGGTGGTGGAAGCCCAGCTCGACAAGGGCCGCGGGCCGGTGGCCACCGTGCTGGTGCAGCGCGGCACCCTGAAGCTCGGCGATATCTTCGTGGCCGGCTCCGCATGGGGCCGGGTGCGGGCCCTCGTCGACGACAAGGGCAAGCAGGTGAAGGAAGCCTTGCCTTCGACGCCGGTCGAGGTCCTGGGCCTCAATTCGGCGCCGGAAGCGGGCGATCAGTTCGACGTGGTGCCGAACGAGGCCAGGGCGCGCGAAGTCACCGAATACCGCGAGAGAAAGCGCCGCGAAACCCGCGGCGCCGCGGCCGCGCGCTCATCGCTCGAGCAGATGATGTCGGCGATGAAGGACGGCAACGTCAAGGAGTTCCCGATCCTCGTCAAGGCAGACGTACAGGGCTCGGCGGAGGCCATCGTCCAGGCGCTGGAAAAGATCGGTAACGCCGAGATCAAGGCGCGCGTCATCCATTACGGCGTGGGCGGCATCAACGAATCGGATGTCGGCCTGGCGGAAGCCTCCAAGGCCGCGGTGCTCGGCTTCAATGTCCGCGCCTCAGGCCAGGCGCGCGACGCCGCCGAGCGCGCCGGCATCGAAATCCGCTATTACAACATCATCTATGACCTTGTTGACGACATCAAGCAGGCCATGGCCGGCAAGCTGGCGCCGGAACTGCGCGAAACCTTCCTCGGCAACGCGCGCATCCTCGAGGTGTTCAACATCACCAAGGTCGGCAAGGTGGCGGGCTGCCAGGTCACCGAAGGCAATGTGCAGCGCGGCGCCAAGGTGCGCCTGATCCGCGACAATGTGGTGATCCACGAAGGCACGCTCTCCACCCTCAAGCGCTTCAAGGACGAAGTGAAGGAAGTGCCGGTGGGCCAGGAATGCGGCATGGCTTTCGAAAACTACCAGGACATCCGCGCCGGCGACATCATCGAATGCTTCCGGGTGGAGAAGGTCCAGCGCACGCTGGAGTAGCGGCACGGCATGAGCAAGGCCAGCGCACCCTCACAACGCCAGCTGCGCGCCGGCGAGCTGATCCGCCACGCTCTGGCGGAAATACTTTTGCGCGGCGAATCGGGCGATCCTGAGCTCGAGCGGCTCAGCCCCACGGTGGCCGAGGTGCAGGTCTCGCCCGATCTCAAGATCGCCACGGCCTACATGCGCACGCTCATGGCCGGACAGGAACAGGCCATGCTCGATGCGCTGAACCGCAACAAGCGGTACATCCGCGGCCTCATTGCACCGAAGCTCGACATGAAATTCATGCCCGAGATTCGCTACCGCATCGACACCGCGCTCGATTATGCCGAAAAGATCGATGAGCTTCTCAAACGCCCGGACGTGGCGCGCGATCTGAAGAAGCAGGATTGATCACTTTCCGCTGATAGATGCGCTGACAACAAGGCTGGCCTCCGCATTTCGCGGGGCCAAAGCCCGTGAAACGTCTGGCCACGGTCCGCGAGGAAGGTTAGGCAGGGTCATGGAATCTTCAACCCACGCGAACCGCAGCGCATGACCGCCGCCGCCTTCACGCCGGACAGCCGCTATGCCTGGTTCAGACTGGCCGTATCGCTGGTGCTGGCGGTGGTCGGCGGCATCGGCCTGTGGCTGGCCGTGGTGGTGCTGCCGACCATTCAGGCGGAGTTCGGCGTCGACCGGGCGGGCGCCTCGCTCCCCTACACCGCAACCTTCGTGGGCTTCGCCTTCGGTGGCTTCGTCATGGGCAGGGTGGCGCAGCGCTATGGCATCATCGTGCCGGTGTCGATTGCCGCGGTGGCGCTGGGCGCCGGCTTCGGGCTGGCTGCCCTGGCGCAGAACTTCTGGCAGTTCCTGGTCATCCAGGCGGTGCTGGTGGGCTTTCTTGGCAGCGCCGCCACCTTCGGGCCGCTGGTCGCGGACGTCTCGCAGTGGTTCCTGAAGCGCCGCGGCATCGCGGTGGCCATCGTGGCGAGCGGCAACTACATCGCCGGCGCCATTTGGCCGCCCTTCATGCAATCCGCCATCGAAAGCTATGGCTGGCGGATGACCTATGCGGTGCTGGGGCTGATCTGCGTCACCATCATGCTGCCGCTCGCGCAGCTGTTGCGGCGGCGTCCGCAGTTTCATGATACCGCCAGTCCGGCAAGCGGCGGCGTCAAAGGCGGGCTGTTGCCCCGCCATCCGCTGCTGTTTCCGGCACTCGTCCTGGCCGGCCTCTCCTGCTGCGTGGCGATGTCGATGCCGCAGGTGCATATCGTGGCCTATTGCGCCGATCTGGGCTACGGGCCGGCGCGGGGCGCCGAGATGCTGTCGGTCATGCTGGCCTTCGGGGTCATCAGCAGGCTGGCCTCGGGCCTGATCGCCGATCGCATCGGCGGTCTTGCCACGCTGATCGCCGGATCGTTCCTGCAGATGGTGGCGCTGCTGCTCTACATCCCCTTCGACGGGCTGGCCTCGCTTTATGTGGTGTCCGCCGTCTTCGGTCTGTCGCAGGGCGGCATTGTGCCGAGCTACGCGCTGATCATCCGCGATCATTTCCCGGCGCGCGAGGCCGCCAGCCGGATCAGCACGGTGCTGACCGCCACCGTGTTCGGCATGGCGCTTGGCGGCTGGATGTCCGGTGAGATCTTTGACCTGACGGGCTCCTATACCCTCGCCTTCCTCAATGGCGTGGCGTGGAACGTGCTGAACCTCGGCATCGCGCTGTGGATCCTGTATCTGCGCCGGCCTCTGAGACCGCTTCGCCCGGCCATCGCCTGATCGCGGGCGCCATGCGGCGATTGCGTCGCAGCATGCGCGATATTGCGTTGCAACCAAGCCCTGGCTGTGGTTTGGTCATTACGGGCCGCCGCCCGCTACCTCGCATTCGGACAACCCAACCCATGGGATCATTTCGTCATGGCGGCTGAAAACCTGAAATATGTCTACCGCTTCGGCGGCGGCGCCGCCGAGGGCCGCGCCGATATGAAGGCGCTGTTGGGCGGCAAGGGCGCCAACCTCGCCGAAATGGCCAATCTCGGCCTGCCGGTTCCGCCCGGCTTCACCATCTCGACCGAAGTCTGCACCGCCTATTACGCCAATGACCGCGCCTACCCCAAAGGCCTGGACAGCGAGGTGGCCGCCGCCATGGCTGCCGTCGAGGCGATTGCCGGGGCGCGCTTCGGCGATGCCGCCAACCCGCTTCTGGTGTCGGTGCGGTCAGGCGCGCGGGCCTCGATGCCGGGCATGATGGATACGGTGTTGAACCTCGGCCTCAATGACGCCACCACCGAAGGCCTCGCCGCCCGCTCCGGCGACCGCCGCTTCGCCTATGACAGCTACCGCCGCTTCATCAGCATGTATTCCGACGTGGTGCTGGGCGTGGAACACGCGGCCTTCGAGGACATTCTGGGCGGCTTCAAGGAGGAGCGGCACTACGAACTCGACACCGAGATCACCGCCACCGAATGGCAGGGCCTGATCGTGCGCTACAAGGCGCTGGTCGCGCAGGAAACCGGCAAGCCTTTCCCGCAGGATGCCGGTGAGCAGCTGTGGGGCGCCATCGGCGCGGTGTTCACCTCCTGGAACGGGGCGCGCGCCGTCACCTACCGCAAGCTCAACAATATCCCTGAAAACTGGGGCACCGCGGTCAATGTGCAGGCCATGGTGTTCGGCAACATGGGTGACAGCTCGGCGACCGGCGTCGCCTTCACCCGCAACCCCTCGACCGGCGAGCGCGAGATCTATGGCGAATTCCTCGTCAATGCCCAGGGCGAGGATGTGGTGGCCGGCATCCGCACGCCACAGAGCCTCACCGAGAAGGCTCGCATCGCGGCGGGTTCGGAATTGCCGTCTCTGGAAGCGCTGATGCCCGGCACCTTCGCCGAACTCCGGCACAACTTCGATCTTCTCGAGCGCCACTACCGCGATATGCAGGACATGGAATTCACCATCCAGAGCGGCAAGCTGTGGATGCTGCAGACCCGCACCGGCAAGCGCACGGCGCGGGCGGCGCTCAAGATCGCGGTGGACATGGCGGAAGAAGGCCTGATCAGCCGCGAGGAGGCGGTGCTGCGGATCGACCCTGCCTCGCTCGACCAGCTGCTCCACCCAACGCTCTACCCGGAAGCAAAGCGCGAGGTGATCGCCACCGGCCGGCCCGCCTCGCCGGGGGCTGCGTCCGGCGAGATCGTGTTCGATTCGGATGAAGCTGAACGCCTGAAGGCCCTGAACCGCCGGGTGATCCTGGTGCGCATCGAGACCAGCCCCGAAGACATCCACGGCATGCACGCCGCCGAGGGCATCCTCACCACCCGCGGCGGCATGACGTCCCACGCCGCTGTGGTGGCCCGCGGCATGGGCAAGCCCTGCGTGTCCGGTGCTGGCGCGTTGCGCATCGATTATGCCGCGGGCACGCTCAGCGTCATGGGGATCCGCCTTGCCAGGGGAGATACCATCACCATCGACGGCTCCTCCGGCCAGGTGATGAAGGGCGCGGTTGCCACCGTGAAGCCGCAGCTTTCGGGCGATTTCGCCACGCTCATGAGCTGGGCTGACGGCATCCGCCGCATGGGGGTCAGGGCCAATGCCGAAACCCCGCTCGATGCCCGCACGGCCAGGGATTTCGGGGCCGAAGGCATCGGCCTGTGCCGCACCGAGCACATGTTCTTCGACGCCGAGCGGATCGTGGCGGTGCGCCAGATGATCCTTGCCGACAAGCTCGACGCCCGCCGCGCCGCGCTGGCCAAGCTGTTGCCGATGCAGCGGCAGGACTTCATCGCCCTGTTCGACATCATGGCGGGTCTGCCCGTCACCATCCGGCTCCTTGACCCGCCGCTGCATGAGTTCCTGCCGCAGGCGGACCATGAGATCGAGGAAGTGGCGGAGCAGATCCACGCCAACCCCGATGCGTTGCGGGCAAGGCTCGCGGAGCTCAAGGAATTCAACCCGATGCTCGGCCACCGCGGGGTCCGGCTCTTGATCTCCTATCCGGAAATCGCCGAAATGCAGACGCGGGCGATCTTCGAGGCGGCGGCGGACGTCGCCCGCCGCACCGGGCAGGCACCCATCCCCGAGGTGATGGTGCCGCTGGTCGCCTCGCGCAACGAGCTCGAGCGGGTGAAGGAGCGGATCGTGGCGGTGGCGGGCGAGGTCGAAAAGGAAACCGGCATCGCCATCGCATATTCGGTCGGCACCATGATCGCGCTGCCGCGCGCCTCAGTGTGCGCCGCCGACATCGCCCAGGCCGCAGATTTCTTCTCCTTCGGCACCAACGACCTGACCCAGACCACCTTCGGCATCAGCCGCGACGACGCCGCGCGCTTCATCGGCGAATACACCGCCAAGGGCGTGTTCAAGAACGACCCCTTCATCACGCTCGATACCGAAGGGGTGGGCGAGCTGGTCCGGATGGCGGCCGAGCGCGGGCGCCGGGTGAAGCCCGGCCTCAAGACCGGCATCTGCGGCGAACATGGCGGCGATCCGGCCTCGATCGCCTTTTGTGAAACTGTCAAACTTGACTATGTGTCATGTTCACCCTTCCGGGTGCCCATCGCCAGGCTGGCGGCGGCCCAGGCAAGCCTTTCAAAGAATTGAGTTTTTTGAAATTCTTGATGGCGGGGCGGCGTTTACCACACCGCCGCGTGGGCCGGCAAAACCGGCACCGCCGGGTTGCCGGCATGGTTAAGCCATGCTAAACGGCTGCTTCGTAGACGACCGCGTTTTAACAATGCCGCAACAATTGCGGCTCACGGTATGTCGAGGGGAAGTGAAGAAGCACACACGCACACCGGCGTCCAGCGCCTCACGTGAGCTAGCGGTACCCGCTGGCGCAGCGAAACTGGTGATATCGTCAAGACACCAGCGCAAGACACCCCTGGCGACGACGGCGCGCGGACGGGTTCGCGGGTCCATCGAAACGGCGCTCGCCGATCAAAGTGTCGTCAGGCGCGGGCGCAGTTCGCCCGCGCAATATGGCGCCGCGGCACTGGGCGGCGTCATGCTCATTCTGGCTTTCGCCGCGGCTGGCCACTACATGGGCCAGAATGCCATCGCCCACAATGTCGAGCCGCACGCCATCAGGGAGCGTCTGGTGGCGCCGTCGACCGATACGCTCACCAAAGGCTCCTTGCTGCCGGAAGCCGGGACATTCCAGACCGTCAGCAAATCCTCTCTGATGGTTGCCACCGATCCGGGCAGCGGCAAGGTAGACATGATTGCCGTCCAGACGGTCCGCATTGAGCCCGCTGCGGTGAACCTGGCCGAAGATGAGGATGAACCAAAGTCGCGGCTGGCGCTGGCGCCGCCGCCTGAGAAAGTCCAGCAGGTTATCAAGCTGAAACGGGTGGCCATCGCCCGCAAGCCCAGCGACAAGCAGGCGCAGAAGGCGATCGCCCAGCGCCGCGCCCAGCTTGCCGAGGAAAACTGCCTGGCCCGCGCGGTCTATTTCGAGGCCCGCTCCGAATCGGAACTTGGCCAGCTCGCGGTGGCCAAGGTCATCCTGAACCGCGTCAAGGACCCGGAGTATCCGAACACCATCTGCGGCGTCGTCTATCAGGGCTCCGGGCGGCGCAATGCCTGCCAGTTCTCATTCGCCTGCGACGGCCTGCCTGATGACGTGAAAAGCGCATCGTCCTGGGCCAGCGCCAAGCGCATCGCCAGGAAAGCCATCGCCGGCGACGCGCATGTGGCGGCCATCTCCACCGCCACCAACTATCATGCCGATTACGTGAAGCCGAAATGGGCAAAAAGCATGAAACGGCTGATCAAGATTGGCCGCCACGTATTCTACGAGGATTCGTAAGGGGCTGGAGGCGGCCTTTCAGCAGCCTGTCCGTTGACTGTGACGTCAGGGATATCGCGATCACGGCGCAGGTTGGCTTGACCGGCCACCAGGCGCAACTTATCCAGCGGCGTAATGCAATCAGGCCGGGTCTTGCTCTAAAGTCGGGCAAATGACTGGTTGCCCCGCTTGCGGGGGCTTGCTAGCTTCATCGAACGCTGGGGTTTTCGGAAAAGTGCTTTATTATCTTTATGAACTGAACCACGCGGCGATGGCGCCGTGGCGCGCCGCCGCCGATGCCGGCCTGACTTTCTGGCGAAGCCCGGCCAATCCGCTTGCCGAAACTCAGCTTGGCCGTTCGCTCGCTGCCTCGCTGGAACTGTTTGAACGCACCACGCGGCGCTACGGCAAGCCGGAATTCGGCCTCACCGACACCATCATCGGCGATGATCTCGTCAATGTTGAGGAAACCACCATCCTGGCGAAGCCGTTCTGCAAGCTCCTGCAGTTCCGCAAGCTGTGGGATGTTCCGAAGCCGCAGCACAAGCTCCTGATCGTGGCGCCGATGTCCGGCCATTACGCAACGCTGCTGCGCGGCACCGTCGAATCGATGCTTCCGCATTATGATACCTACATCACCGATTGGGTCGACGCCCGCAACGTGCCGCTGTTCGAGGGCGGCTTCGATCTTGATGACTATATCGACTATGTGATGGAATTCCTGCGTTTTCTGGGCCCGGACACCAGCGTCATGGCGGTCTGCCAGCCCTCGGTGCCGGTGATGGCGGCGGTGGCGCTGATGAACGCCGCGCGCGATCCCGCCACGCCGCGGACCATGATCCTCATGGGCGGCCCGATCGACACCCGGCGCAACCCCACCTCGGTCAACCGCCTCGCCCAGGAAAAGGGCGTTGGCTGGTTCCGCCAGAACGTAATCATGAAAGTCCCCGCCCCGCATGCCGGCATGCTGCGCGATGTCTATCCCGGCTTCCTGCAGCTGGGCGGCTTCATGACCATGAATCTCGACCGCCACCTCGACGCGCACCGCGAATTGTTCTGGCATCTCGTGGAGGGCGACGGCGATTCGGCCGAGAAGCACAAGGACTTCTACGACGAATACATGTCGGTGATGGACCTTACGGCGGAGTTTTATCTGCAGACGGTCGAGAAGGTATTCGTCAACCACGATCTGCCAAAGGGCACGCTCACCCACCGCAACGCCTGCGTCGACCCGGCGAAGATCACGCGGACCGCGCTGATGACCATCGAGGGCGAGCGCGACGATATCTCCGGCGTCGGCCAGACCGAGGCGGCGCAGGATCTGTGCCCCGATCTCCCGGCTGATAAGAAGCTTCATTACCTGCAGCCCGAGGTCGGCCATTATGGCGTGTTCAACGGTTCGCGTTACCGCAAGGAGATCGTGCCGCGCATCGTCGCTTTCGTAAACAGGAATGCCAATGATCCGGCTGCCAGCGAGCCTCAGCCGCGCCCTCGCGCCGGGACCGCTTGAACCTTCGAGCCTGACGGCCGGCGGCGAAACCCTCAGCGTGGTGTTCCGCCGCCACGCCCAGGCGCGCCGCCTGGTGCTGCGCCTCGACGCCAGCGGTTCGGGCGTGCTGGTCACGGTGCCCAAGGGCATTTCACGGGCGCGCGCGCTGGAATTCGTCGAGCGCTCGTCCAGCTGGATCGAGCGCCAGCTCACGGTGCGCGGCAACCCGATCCGCCTGGAGCCAGGCCATGTGGTGCCGCTGCGCGGCATAGGCCATGAAATCCGCGAAGCTGGAAGCCTGCGCGGCGTGGTGACGGCCGATCCCGTGGGCCGCGTCATCACCGTGCCCGGCGAAGCGCCGCATCTGCGCCGGCGGCTCGCCGCATTCCTGAAGGAGCAGGCGCGCGGCGATCTCACCCGGGCGTCCGAGAGATACGCCGCGCTGATGGGGGTGAGCTTCCGCCGCATCACGCTGCGCGACCAGCGGAGCCGCTGGGGCTCCTGCTCGGCGAGCGGCGATCTTTCCTATTCCTGGCGGCTGATCCTGACGCCCGATTACGTTCTCGATTACGTGGCGGCGCATGAGGTGGCGCATCTGCGCCATCTAAATCACGGCGCCGGCTTCTGGCGGCTGGTGCTCAGCCATTGCCCCGCCGCGGCGAGGGCCAGGAACTGGCTGCGGCGCAATGGCCAGGACGTGCACCGCGTTCTGGTGTGACGAAAGGAGCCACTTGTACCCCAGTCTAGAGCATTTTTCTTTTAGACGTCACCATATCCTGCGGCTCTGAAGTAGTTTGAGCATTCTTGTGGTTGGAAGTCCTGAAGTATGATCCCGATTCTTTGGCAGGTCGCTTCGATGGTTCTTTCCTTGGCTTTTCTCAGCAGGTGCTTGAGCTTGGCGAAGACCTGTTCGATCGGGTTCAGGTCCGGACTGTAGGGCGGCAGGAAGATGAGCCTGGCGCCTGCGGCCTTGATGGCAGCCCGCACCGCCTCGCCCTTGTG
>NZ_JBJTER010000017.1:0-5844 GCF_046093005.1 Aestuariivirga sp. | reverse complement strand
ACGACCGGCGCAAGCGTCGATGATTCTTCCGCCTTGCCCACCAGCTTCAGCGCCGCATAGAGCCGCGATACGCCGATCGAGAAGCCGGTGGCCGGAACCTGCTGGCCGGTGAAGCGCGCCACGAGATCGTCATAGCGCCCGCCGCCGCCCACCGAGCCAAAACGCACGGTGTTGCCATCCTCGTCCTTGGTGTCCATCAGCAATTCGCATTCGAACACGGGGCCGGTGTAATATTCGAGGCCGCGGACGACGGAGGAATCATAGCGAATCCGATCAGGGCCATAGCCAGCCGCCTGAAACAGCGCCTGCATCGCTTCGAGGTCACGCAGGCCTTCCTCGCCATTCCTGCTGCCGCTCACGAAACGCGCATCGAGGGAAGCCGCCGTGGCAAAGGAAAGACTTGCTTCAATCTGCTTATCGGAAAGACCCGCGCCCCTGGTGAAATCACCGGATTCATCCTTGCGGCCAGCGCCAAGCAGCAGCGCCACGCCTTCCTTGCCGAGACGGTCCAGCTTGTCGAGCGCGCGCAGCCAGGTGAGCTTTACATCCTCGCCAATACCGAACGTCTCCGTGAAGCCATCCAGCATCTTGCGGCTGTTGACTTTCATCACATATTGCCCGCGCGGAATCCCCAGCGCTTCCATCGTATCCGCCGCCATCATGCAGACTTCGGCGTCCGCCACCGGCGAGGCGGAGCCCACCGTATCGGCGTCGAACTGCATGAACTGGCGGAAGCGCCCCGGCCCCGGCTTCTCGTTCCTGAACACCCAGCCCTGGCGGTAGCTGCGATAGGGCGTGGGCAGTTTCTGCTGGTTTTCGGCCACGTAGCGGGCGAGCGGCGCGGTCAGGTCATAGCGCAGCGACAGCCATTGCCCGTCATCGTCCTGGAACGAGAACACGCCGGCGTTGGGCCGGTCCTGATCCGGCAGGAACTTGCCCAGCGCATCGGTGTATTCGACGAAGGGCTGCTCCACCGGCTCGAAGCCATAGGATTCGTAAACACGCTGGATCGTCGCCAGCATGCTGCGGACCCCGCGGATCTCATCGGGTCCGGTATCGCGGAAGCCCTTGGCGGCCCGCGCCTTTGGGCGTTGCTCTTTGCTCATGTGACGGCAGCTCGCTCAATTCGCGGGCTATCTAGAGGAAAGGGCCGGGCGGGGCAACCGCGGACGGCCGTCACTTGTCCCGGACCACCTTCTGCGACTGCTCGCCCAGCCCTTCGATGCCGAGCCGCATGGTGTCGCCGGGCTTCAGGAAGCGCTGCGGCTTCATGCCCATGCCCACGCCCGGCGGCGTGCCGGTGGTGATGATGTCACCCGGCATCAGCGTGAAGAACTCCGAGAGATAGGCCACGATATGGGCGACGCCGAACACCATGGTGGAGGTCGAGCCGTCCTGCACCCGCTTGCCATTGAGTTCGAGCCACATGTGCAGCTTCTGCGGGTCCTTCACCTCATCCGCCGTGACCAGCCACGGGCCCACCGGGCCGAACGTGTCGTAGGATTTGCCCTTGGTCCACTGGCCGGAGCGCTCCGCCTGGAACTCGCGCTCGGAGAGATCGTTGATCGTGCAATAGCCGGCCACATGCTTCAGCGCGTCGGCCTTCCTGATGTTCTTGGCCCTGGTGCCGATGATCACGCCCAGCTCCACCTCCCAGTCCGATTTCTTGGACTTTGGCGGAATGGTCACGTCGTCATTGGGCCCCGAAAGGCAGCTCACCTGCTTGGTGAACACCACGGGCTCCTTCGGAACCTGAAGGCCAGATTCGGCGGCGTGGTCCGAATAATTGAGGCCGATGGCGATGAATTTCTGCGGATTGGCGATGCAGGCGCCGATCCGCGGCTTGCCGCGCACCAGCGGCAATGATTCCGGCTTGATCTTGCGCAGCCGGGCGAGGCCGGCGGGCGAGATCGCCGCGCCGGTGATGTCCGGAACCACGGCGGAAAGATCGCGGATGCGTCCCTCCTTGTCGAGAACGCCCGGCTTCTCCTTGCCCTTCGGCCCGTAACGCAAAAGTTTCATGAAAGTTTCTCCCTGGCTGGAGTTGAAGGATCAAAAAGCCCGTCAGCACCCGGTGACGATGATGACATGCATGTTCTTGGGCCCATGCGCGGGGCGCACGATGGTCTGTTCGATGTCGGCGGTGCGCGATGGGCCGGAAATCATGTTGACGGTGCGCGGCATGCTGCTCTCGCCCATGATGCCGCGCAGCTTGGTCCACACCTCTTCATAGCTGCCGAACAGCTGCGAGGCCTCCAGCATCACGATATGCGCCTCGGGCAGGAAGTTCAGCGTGGTCGGGTTCTCAGGCCCGGAAATCTGGATGATGGTGCCGGACTCGGCCACGCCCGCGAAGGCGCGGGTCATCGCGGCGCGGTCAGATTCATGGGCGCGGCCTTCCACCACCTCGATGGTGCCGCCGCGGTGCCAGGGCAGCCTGGCAAGCACCGGATCCGCGCCGCGCCGCACATGCGCCGGAAGATTGCCGTTGCGCAGATATTCCGCCACCGCCTGCGGCACATCGTTGATGTCGTCCAAGACCTCAACCGTGCCGCCCACCGCGACCATCATCTCGGTGAACAGCCGGATGCGATGGGCCTCATCGCCCTGGCCGCGCGCCGGAATGAGGTTGCGGGGGTGGCGGGCCAGCCGCTCATCAACCGCGGCGCGGCGCTCCGCCTCCGGCGCCTTGGGAAGCTTGGCGCGGATGCGATCCAGCATCGCCTGGCGGGCGCTCACCGGCGGCGCTCCTTCCACAGCTGGTGAAAGGTTTTGCCCTGCGGCGCCGGAAAATCGCGGTTTTGCGTCCAGCCGCCCGCCAGCGGCAGCTTCGAGAGCCGGCCCTTGCCATGCGCCTGGTTGGAGAGCACCCGCGCGGCCAGCGCGATGGCCATGCGATAGAGCTTCGGCCGCTGCGCCACGAAGGCCCATAGCCCGAGGCCCCAGCGAACGGCCTTTGGCTGCAGATGGCGCTCGAACTCCTTCTCGCGCCAGTGCCGCAGCATGCTGGGAATGGGAATCCGCATCGGGCAGACTTCCTCGCAGCGCCCGCAGAAGGTCGAGGCGTTGGGCAGATGCCTGGCGTTTTCGATGCCGGTCAGCGCCGGGGTGACGACGGCGCCGATCGGGCCGGGATAGACCCAGCCATAGGCATGGCCGCCAACCGCGTTATAGACCGGGCAATGGTTGAGGCAGGCGCCGCAGCGGATGCAGCGCAGCATGTCCTGGAACTCGGTGCCCAGCACGCCTGAACGGCCATTGTCGAGAAGAATGACCACGTGATATTCATCAGGCCCGTCGAGGTCGCCCGCCCGGCGCGGGCCCGTGGACAGCGTGGTGTAGTTGGAAAAATCCTGTCCGGTGGCCGAGCGCGCCAGAACCCGCAGGATGGTGGAGGCGTCCTCGAGCGTCGGCACGATCTTCTCGATCGAAGCGAGCACGATGTGCACGCGCGGCAGGTTCTGGGTGAGATCGCCGTTGCCTTCATTGGTGACGATGATCGAGGTTCCGGTCTCGGCGATCAGGAAATTGGCGCCGGTGACGCCCACATCCGCCGCCAGATATTTCTGGCGCAGCACGGCGCGCGCCTCTTCGACGAGCGAGGGGATTTCGGTGAGGTCACGCCCGGGGTCGAGATGGGTATGGGCCTTGCGGAAATCGGCCTCGACCTGGTCGCGCGTCAGGTGAACGGCGGGTGCGATGATGTGCGAGGGCCGTTCGTTGCGCAGCTGGATGATGTATTCGCCGAGGTCGGTTTCAACCGGGGTGATTCCATTCCCGGCGAGATGCTGGTTGAGGTCGATCTCTTCCGAGATCATCGACTTGCCTTTGGTGACCAGCCTGGCGTTCACCTTGCGGCAGATTCCCAGAATGGCGGCGCGCGCGTCGTCGGGTGTTTCCGCCCAGTGCACTTCGCCGCCGCTCGCCTTCACCCGGGCCTCATAGCGCTCGAGATAGAGGTCGAGATGGGCGAGCACATGGTCCTTGATGTCGCGCGCCTGGTCGCGCAGCTGGTCGAATTCCGGCAGCGCCTCGCGCGCTTTCGAGCGCTTCTGGATGAAGCGAGGGCCGGTTTCCGTCATCGCATACTGCAGCTTGCCGTCGGCCAGAGCCTTGGCGACGTTGCCGGGGAACGCGGCGCTGGACATGTCCATCATTCGGCCTCCGCAATGGGCGGCGTCAGATAATCGCCGGCCAGCACTTCCGCCACATGCCGCGCTTTGACGTTTGAGCCCTCACGCTTCAGCTTGCCCGCCATGTTCATCAGGCAGCCGAGGTCGCCGGCGATCAGCGTATCGGCGCCGGTGGCGTGGATATGCTTCAGCTTCTTCTCCAGCATCTTGTCGGAGATGCCGGGATATTTGACGCAGAAGGTGCCGCCAAAACCACAGCACACCTCGGCGTCCGTCATCTCGCGCAGCGACACGCCCGCGACGCTGGCCAGCAACTGGCGCGGCTCGTTGCGGATGCCGAGCTCGCGAAGGCCGGAGCAGGAATCATGATAGGTGGCGCGGGCGGGAAACGCGGCCGTGACCTTCGCAACCTTCATCACCCGGGTGAGAAAGGACACCAGCTCATGCGTCCGCCTTGCCAGGTCCAGCGCCGCCGCGTGGTCCGCCGAGCCGGCCGCGAACAGCTCCGGATAATGCTTGACGATCATGCCGCCGCAGGAGCCGGACGGCGCCACCACATAATCATAGCCCCTGAACGCCGCGATCACCTGGCGGGCCAGCGCCTGGGCATCGGCCTTGTCGCCGGAATTATAGGCGGGCTGGCCGCAGCAGGTCTGGGCCTCCGGCACCTCCACCCGGCAGCCGGCATCTTCCAGCAGCTTCACCGCCGCGAAGCCCACCGAGGGCCGGAACATGTCGACAAGACAGGTGACAAAAAGTCCGACTCTGGGCTGGGCGGGCGGCATGGAACCTCAAGGCGATGGCGGAACAGGCTTTTGCCAGCCCCGGCCGCTGGCGGCAAGGGGCAGCAACGGCGTTGCAATCCGGCTGAATGCTGGCTTAATGCCTGGGCCCGTTACGACAACAGGACATAACCGCCCATGCTCACCATGCCGGTCCCCGATGCGGAAACGATCCGCCGCCGCGATGCGATCGTGGCGGCCCTCCGCGCCATCATTCCGGGCGAAGGGGTGATCGCGGCGCCGGCCGAGATGCGGGCCTATGAAACCGACGGCCTCACCGCCTACCGCCAGATGCCGCTCGTTGTGGCGTTGCCGGAGACCACGGCTCAGGTGGCCGCAATTCTCAGATATGCCCATGACAACGCCGTCAAGGTGGTGCCGCGCGGGGCCGGCACCTCGCTGTCGGGCGGCGCTCTGCCGCTGGCTGACGGCATTCTGCTCGGCATGGCCAAATTCAACCGCGTGCTGGACATCGATTATGACAACCGCTGCGCCGTGGTGCAGCCGGGCGTCACCAACCTGGCCATCACCAGGGCCGTGGAGCACAAGGGCTTCTATTACGCGCCGGACCCTTCCTCGCAGATCGCCTGCACCATCGGCGGCAATGTGGCGGAGAATTCGGGTGGCGTGCACTGCCTCAAATACGGTCTCACCGCCAACAACGTGCTGGGCATCGAGATGGTGCTGGTCACGGGCGAGGTGATCCGGCTGGGCGGCAAGCATCTCGACAGCGAGGGCTACGATCTCCTCGGGCTCATGACAGGTTCGGAAGGCCTGCTTGGCGTCGTGACCGAGGTCACCGTGCGCATCCTGCAGAAGCCCGAGACGGCGCGCGCCGTGCTGGTGGGCTTCCCCACGAGCGAGGATGCCGGCAAATGCGTGGCCGACATCATCTCCGCCGGCATCATCCCCGGCGGCATGGAGATGAT
>NZ_JBJTER010000016.1:0-7336 GCF_046093005.1 Aestuariivirga sp. | reverse complement strand
GTCCAGCTTTGACACCAGGAAGCTGGATGCCGGCCTTCGCCGGCATGACGGCTTCAAAGACCGATATGATTCTGTTGGAGGGTTTTGAGTTTAGCCTGAACCATCATCCTAAGGTCGGCGTCACCCCGGCGAAGGCCGGGGTCCAGCTTTGACGCCAGGAAGCTGAATGCCAGCCTGCGCCGGCATGACGGCGGAAAAAATACAGGCCGGTTCAGTAAAAGCGGAAAGCAGCCTAGGCCTCGGCCTGGCGCTGCTGCCGCTGGCCGTCGCCTGCTGCCTTGTGGCGGCGCGCATTATGAGGGCCAGGAAATGGCGCCGCGGCGGTTCGGATTTCTCACGGACGGCAGAGCTGGAGCGCCGGCCCCCGGGGGCTTTGCGCTCCGCGCGGCGGCCTACCCTCAAACCGGAACCGGCGCGTCCTGGCGCAGCAGGCCTTCCGATTTCAGCTCCTGCCAGAAGGCTTTCGGGATGGGGTGCGCGACGAGCGCCAGGTTCTGATTCATCTGTTCCACGGTGCGCGTGCCCGGCACATGCGAGGCGACCGCCGGGTGGGCGAGCAGGAATTGCAGCGCCGCGGCGGCCAGCGGCACGTGATGGCGCTTGCAGACAGCCTCGATCTTCCGGACCTTTTCCATGACCGGTGCGGGGGCAGGGGCATAATTCCATTTGGCGCCGGTCACCGCGCCGGTGGCGAGAATGCCGCCGTTGAAGCCGCCGCCGATGACCAGCGCCGTGCCGCGGCGCTCGCACAGGGGAAGCAACTCATCGAGCGGCTCCTGCTCGAGCAGCGTATAGCGGCCGGCCACAAGCAGCGTGTCGAAGTCGCCGGCCTTCATGAAGTCGAGCATGACCTCCCAGTTATTGACGCCGACGCCGATCGCCTTGACGAGCCCCTGTTCGCGCAGCTTCACCAGCGCCCGGTAGCAGCCGTCCATGGCCTGGCGGAAATAGACTTTCTGCATTTCGGGGCCGTGTGTGAACACGTCGGCGTCATGGATGAACAGGATGTCGATGTGTTCGAGCCCGAGCCTTTGCAGCGAATCCTCGAAACTCCGCATGGTGCCGTCATAGGAATAGTCGAAGCGGCTCTTGAAGGCGGCGCCGTCCACCCAGGGCTTGAAGTCGATGTCCTCGCGGCGCGCCGCCGTCAGCACCCGCCCCACCTTGCTCGAGATCACATAGTCGCGGCGCGGCTTCCAGCGCAGATAATGGCCGAGCCGCAATTCCGAGAGGCCATTGCCGTAGTAAGGCGCGGTGTCGAAATAGCGCATGCCCGCATCCCAGGCGCGGTCGATCATGGCGGCGGCCTCTTGTTCGGGGATGGGCCTCAGGAAATTGCCGATCGGCGCTGCGCCGAAGCCCATGTCGGTGATGTCGAAGCCGACGCGGCCGAACTTGCGGATGTTGATGGCTGGCATATACAATCTCCTTGATGGCGAGGATGGTCCGCCCCGGCAGCAACGCACAAAGCGCGGCCGCTGTCGAGACGGCGGGTTGAATAAGACCGGTTTGCGAGGAGGAAGGCGTGCAGGCAGCCTATGACTACATCATTTCCGGCGCGGGGCCGGCGGGCTGCGTTCTGGCGGCGCGGCTGACCGAGGATCCGGCGGTGAGCGTGCTGCTGGTCGAGGCGGGCGGGCCTGATACGAACTATCTGTTCCACTGGCCGGCGGGCTTCGCCAAGATGACCAAGGGCATTGCCTCCTGGGGCTGGTCCACGGTGCCGCAGCGCCACATGAAGGACCGTGTGCTGTGGTACACCCAGGCCAAGGTGATCGGCGGCGGCTCCACCATCAACGCCCAGATCTACACCCGCGGCAATGCGCTGGATTATGATGCATGGCGCGACCAGGCGGGTTGCGAGGGCTGGGGCTACCGCGACCTGCTTCCCTATTTCAAGCGCGCCGAGGGCAATGAGCGCTTCAACGACGATTACCACGGTGTTGACGGCCCGCTGGGCGTTTCCATGCCGCGCGCGGCGCTTCCGGTTTGCGATGCCTTCATCCGCGCCGCACAGCAGGCGGGACTGCCCTATAACCCTGACTTCAACGGCCGCACCCAGGGTGGCGTCGGCTATTACCAGCTCACCCAGAAGCAGGCGCGCCGGTCTTCGGCGGCCGGCGCCTTTCTCGATCCCGCCCGCAGCCGCCCGAACCTCACAGTGGTGCACAACGCCGAAGTGCTGCGGATCGTGATCGAGAACGGCCGGGCCACCGGCATCGAACTGGCCGAAGGCGATGGTGGGCGGCGCATGGTGCGCTGCGCGCGCGAAGTGCTTGTCACCTCGGGGGCCATCGGCTCGCCGCGGCTGCTGCTGCTCTCGGGCATCGGCCCGGCCGATCATCTGAAAAGCGTGGGGATTTCCGTGGCCCATGATCTGCCCGGCGTTGGCAGCAATTTGCAGGACCATGTGGACATCTGCGTGCTGTGCGAATGCACCAGCGATCATTCCTATGACAGCGTCAAGCGCCCGCACCGCACGCTGCTGGCCGGGCTTCAGTATCTGCTGTTCAAGCAAGGGCCGGTTGCATCGCCGTTGTTCGAAACCGGCGGCTTCTGGTACGCCGACCCGAAGGCGCGCTCGCCCGATATCCAGTTTCATCTGGGGCAGGGCTCCGGCATCGAGGCGGGCATCGCCACGCTCAAGAATCCGGGCGTTACGCTCAACTCGGCCTTCATGCGGCCGCTGTCGCGCGGCACGGTGCGGCTGGCGAGCGCTGATCCCAAAGCGGCCCCGCTCATCGACCCCAATTACTGGTCGGAGCCCTATGACCTCGAAATCTCGCTGAAAGGTCTGGAACTGGCCCGCGAGATCATGGCCCAGCCGGCGCTCAAACCCTTTGTCAAAGCTGAAATCCTGCCAGGCCCCGCCACCCGAAGCCGCGCCGACATCTTCGATTATGCCTGCCGCATGGCCAAGACCGATCATCATCCGGTGGGCACCTGCAAGATGGGGCATGACGACATGGCGGTGGTGGGCCCTGACCTGAAGGTGAGGGGCCTCGAGGGTCTCCGGGTGTGCGATTCCTCGATCATGCCATTCATCAATTCGTCCAACACCAATGCCCCCACCATTATGATCGGGGAAAAAGCCTCCGACCTGGTGGCTGGAAAGCAGCCGCTGCCACCGGCAATCTTCCGATGGGAGCGGAATGACCTGCCGATGCCGGGCGGCGAATATGCCTCATGAGCCTTGCCGCTTCAGCCAGCGCATAATGTGTGTTGCCACCGCGCAGCATGTGCCCGCCTGGTTGTGAATGGCCACCGCGGCGATGGTGCGCATACGTTCGGGATCGGCAGTCTCGATCGTATAGCTCACGGTGACCGTATCGCCGATCCGGACGCCCTCGAGAAAGCGGATGCGGTCATAGCCCAGCGACACGGGAAAATGTTCCATCATCAGCGCAGCGCATTGGTCGGTGATGAGCGTGGACGCGCGGGACATGTAGCCCACCAGCAGCGCGCCATGCGCGATCCGCCCGCCATAGGGGGTTGCCGCCATTGCCACCTCATCGACATGATTGGGCGAGAAATCGCCGGTAATCCCCGCGAACAGGTAGACGTCGCTTTCCCCCACCGTCTTGGAAGTCGACACCTTTGCCCCGATTGCCTGCTGGAACGCGTCCATCTCAGGCCTTCAGCAATTCGCGGGCGATGATGCCGCGCTGGATCTGGTTGGTTCCTTCGTAGATCTGGGTGATCTTGGCATCGCGGTAGAGCCGCTCCACCTCGAAGCCGCGGATATAGCCGGAGCCGCCGAAGACCTGCACCGCATTGGCGGTATGCTGCACGGCGGCATCCGCTGCGAAGCACTTGGCGATCGAGCAATCCATGGTGGCGGCGCCGCCCGCGTCCATCACCATGGCGGCGCGCTGCACAAGGGAACGCGCCGCGGTGATGTCTTTCTGCATGTCGGCCAGCATCCATTGCAGGCCCTGGTTTTCGGAAATGGCACGGCCGAACTGGCGACGCGTTTTGGCGTAGTCGAGCGCCGCCTCGAGGCCTGCCTGGGCGATGCCCACCGCCAGCGCGCCAATGCCGATGCGGCCCTTGTCGAGCACGCTCATCATGATGTGGAAGCCGCGGTTCAGGGCCCCCAGCAGCGCCTCTTCGCCGAGCGCCACGCCGTCAAAATGCAGCGCCCCCACCTGCGAGGCGCGCTGGCCCATCTTATGCTCCTTCTTGCCGCGCGACACGCCGGCCGCATGAAGATCGACGATGAAGATCGACATGCCGCGGTGGCCGGCCGCCGGGTCGGTGCGCGCCAGCACGAAGCCGAGATCGGCCACCGGGGCATTGTGGATCCAGATCTTGGAGCCAGTGAGCCGCCAGCCGGCGCCGTCACGAATAGCCGTGGTGCGGATGCCGGAGACATCGCTTCCGGCGTCGGCCTCGGTGATGCAATAGGAAACGCGTTTGCGCGTGGCCAGCACGTCGGCGAGATAGCGGGCGCGCTGCGCCTCGCTGCCGTGCACCGAGAGCAGCGTGCCAATGAGCTCGACAAGCCCGCACTGGTCGGCGACCGAGGCATAGCCGCGCGCAAGCTCCTCCATCACGATCGCATAGGACAGGGCATCGAGCCCGGCGCCGCCATACTCCGCGGGAACCGTGATGCCGAACAGGCCAAGCCCGGCCATTTCGCCATAGAGCGCGGCGGGAAAGCTTTCGGTTTCATCGAGCTCCTGGGCGATGGGCCTGACGCGCGTTTCAGCAAAGCGCCGCGCTGTATCGCCGATCTGGCTGTAGATGCCGGCGTCGAGGCGCGGAAACGGAATGGCGTAGGCAGGCTGCATCATCAGTCCTTCTTTAGCAGGCGGAGAATGGTGTCGAGGTTGAAGGCGAGGCGCGCGTCGAGGTTGGCGGGCGCCATGTAATCGCGCTCATAGACGATTGCGCCGGTGAATCTGTTGGTGAAATAGTAATATCCGATGGCCGCGATGGTGATGTTGAGCTGCACGGGATCGACGCCTGGCCGGAACACCCCCGCCTTCACCCCGCGTTCGAGAATGCGTCCGACCATCGCCACCAGTTGCCCGCTGCTCTGGCGGATCGCCTCCGAGGTCTTGAGATGCTTGGCGCGGTGCAGGTTTTCGCTGTTGACCAGGGTCAGGAATTCGGGATGCGCCAGATAATAGTTCCAGGTGAAGCGCACCAGCCGGGCGATGGCTTCCTCCGGCTCAAGCTCCTCGAGCCTGAGCCGCTGTTCGGCCGAGCGGATGCCGAGATAGGCGTTTTCCAGCACCGCGGTGAACAGACCCTCCTTGCTGCCGAAGTAGTGATAGATCATGCGCTTGTTGGATTTGGCGCGGGCGGCGATGGCGTCGACCCGCGCGCCGCCCAGGCCCTTGCGCGCGAATTCCGCGGTGGCCGCGTCCAGGATGCGCTTGCGGGTCTGTCCGGCATCGCGCGGCATGGGCTCGCGTGTCTTCTTCAGCATCGGGCGTCCTGCATGGCGGTGGTCGCCCGGCCCACGATATTTGATCTCCGGGTCTCTTCAAGAGGTCTTGACATGATCGCAGAATGCAGTAACCAGTTAGTGCAGTAAAGCCAAAAAATCGGGAGGTTCTCATGGCTGCTAAAAACGTGAATGACATGCTGCGCAAGCACAGGCTCAGCCGGCGTGCGGTGCTCAAGGGTTCGGCGGGCGCGGTGGCCGCCGGCGCGCTGGGAAGCTCCTTCCCGATGCCCGCCATCGCCGCGGAAACCACCTGGACCTTCGCCAACTCGCTGCGTTCGGTGGCCAACCCCTATCACGCCACCTTCGCCAAGGGCGGCCAGAATTTCGCTGACTCGATCGGCGCCAAGTACGAAGTGCTGGTGACCGAAGGCAATTCCGAAAAGGGCATCGCGGACATCAAGGCGCTGCTGCAGCGCACCGGCGGCAAGCTCATTCTCAACGTCGACCCCAATGACTCGCCCGATGCCCGCGTCATCGTCGAGGAAGTTCAGAAGGCCGGCGGCTTCGTTGTCACGCAATGGAACAAGCCCGATGATCTCCATCCCTGGGATCACGACCCCAACTATGTGGCGCATATGTCGTTTGACGGCGTGCCCACCGCCGAGGCGGTCGCCAACGCGCTGTTCAATGCCTTTGGTGGCGAGGGCGGCATCGTGGCGCTTGGCGGCATCCTGTCCAACGTGCCGGCCATTGAGCGCAAGCTGGGCCTCGACAACGCCATCGCCAAGACCAACGGCAAGGTGACGCTGCTCGACTTCCAGCCGGCCGACTGGAACGAGCAGAAGGCCTTCGAAATCACCCAGGCCTGGCTCACCCGCTTCGGTGACCAGATCAAGGGCGTGTTCGCGGCCAATGACGGCATGGGCATGGGCGCTCTCGAGGCGCTGCGCCAGAACGGGCTTGCTGGCAAGGTTCCGGTGGTCGGCATCGACGGCATCGACGCGGCGCTGACGGCGATCGAGGCTGGTGAATTCGCGGGCACCGTCGCCTGGGATCCGCTGTGGACCGGCGGCATGGGCCTGGCCATTCCCTACGCCCATGTGACCGGCAAGATCGACATCACCAAGGAGCCGAAAGAGCACCGTGAGTTCTACGGCACCGGCATCATCGTTACCAAGGACAATGTGGCCGAATACAAGAGCAACCCGCCGAAGGTCGACTTCAACGATCTGTGGGGCAAAGCGACCGGCCAGATCCAGTATCGCGGCTGAGGGTCCTCACAGCCAAGCACTAGCCGGGCGCCCCGCGCCCGGCTATTTTTAGGCCTCGCGTTGCAGCGGAGGGAAATCCTTGGCCTCTGTCGCCATATCCAACGGCCGGCTCCTGGGCCACTGGCGGCGCTGGGCGCCGGTCGCCGTGCTGGCCGGGCTCTGCATTGTCGTCGGCATCATCAATCCCACCTTCTTCTCGCTCGGCAATGCCGTGCGCATGCTGAACACGGCGGCCATTCCGCTCGTCATCTGCATGGGCGCCACCTTCATCATCCTGATGGGCTCGATCGACCTCTCCGTCGAGGGCACGGTTGCGTTATGCGCCGTCGCTGCCAGCATGCTGGTGGCCAATGACCTGACCGGCGTGGCCATTGGCCTGTGGTCGGTGCCGGTGGCGATCATGCTCGGCGGCCTGCTCGGCCTGCTGAACGGCTTCGTCCACGTCAGGCTGAAAATCCCATCCTTCATGGCCACCCTTGGCATCGGCTTCGCCGGCATCGGCATCGCCACCGCTATTCTGGGCGGCGTGATGGTGCGCGTCTCCGACAATGATTTCCGCAACTGGCTGTCGCTCGGCCGGCTGTTCGACGTTCCGGCGGCGGTGTGGATCGCCGCCGCGGCGGTGGCCGTGGCCTGGGTGATCCAGGAGCGCACCCGCATCGGCCGC
>NZ_JBJTER010000015.1:0-2248 GCF_046093005.1 Aestuariivirga sp. | reverse complement strand
TTCGTGTTCTTGCCGAGGCGCCTCATTTGCACCGTAGGGCTGGCAAAGCGACAGCCGCTGTCTACGATGAAATCAAGAATAGCATCCGGTGGAGCGCCAGTCCGTTCGCGCCGGAGGCTCACGCCACAGTGCGAAAGCTTCTCAAGAAAGATTGGACAGAACTCGACAATAATCAGCGCGCCTTGTTGCGTTGGATATTTGCTCAAGCTCCCCTGTTGCGCCAAGCCTATTTCGCTCAGCTGAAATTCCAGCGAATTTTCAAAGAGCAGAATCCAAAAAAAGCGATGGATTCCCTGGATCGGTGGCGCCGCCGTTTGCGCAATGAACTGTTCCGGTATTTCAAGCACCTTCTGCTCGACACAACTGAAAACTGGAGGGATGAGGTCAAGAATTATCTCAGGATCCGCCGTGGAAAATTTCGGCTGACTAATGGGTTTTTGGAGGCCTCCCACCGGCAATTGAAACAGCGCTACCGGGACGGTCGCGGGAACACGGGCTTCCAGAGGTGGCCCCGGAATTTCGGACAGGGTGATAAGCTTGTCGGGGATCTGACGGGAGCCTGAGGAGATGGGCAAGACGACGCGCAAGCGGTATTCGGCGGATTTCAAGGCGAAGGTCGCACTGGAAGCGATCAAGGGTGAGCTGACCCTGGCGGAACTGGCCACAAAGCATGGGGTACATCAGACACTGGTGGCGGGCTGGAAACGGCAGGCGGTCGAGGGCATGGCCGCCACCTTCAGCGGCAAGGCGGAGGCGGCCCAAGGGACCAGCGAGGCGGAATTGAACCGTCTTCACGCCAAGATCGGCCAGTTGGTGGTGGAACGGGATTTTTTATCCAAAGCCTTCGGTCGATGAGCGTCGAGCGGAGGCGGGAAATGATTGATCCCGAGCACACGGGTCTTTCGGTTGTGCGTCAGTGCGATCTGGTGTCCATCAGCCGGTCGGCTTTCTACTATCGGCCTGTTGGTGAAAGCCCGCTGAACCTGGCGCTGATGCGGTTGATCGACGAGGCGTTCCTGGAATGGCCGTTCTACGGGGCGCGGCAGATGGCCCGCCCTCTCCGCCGCGAGGGATACACGGTCGGCCGCAAACGGGTTTCGCGGCTGATGGCGCGGATGGGGCTGACGCCGATCTATCAGAAGCCCCGGACCAGCACGCCCCACCCGCAACACCCCACCTACAAGTACCTGCTGCGGGATTTGGTCATCGACCGGCCGAACCAGGTCTGGTGCGCCGACATCACCTATCTGCCGATGCGGCGCGGATTTCTGTACCTGGTGGCGATCATGGACTGGGCGACGCGCAAGGTGCTGTCCTGGCGGGTATCCAACACCATGGAGGCGGACTTCTGCATCGAGGCGCTGGAGGAGGCCCTGGCCCGCTACGGCAGTCCGGAGATCTTCAACACCGACCAGGGCAGCCAATTCACCAGCCCCCGGTTCACCACCGTGCTGAAGGATGCGGGCGTGCGGATCAGCATGGATGGTCGGGGACGCTGGATATACCGAGTGTTCATTGAGCGCCTCTGGCGCTCGCTCAAATACGAGTGCATCTATCTGCATGCATTCGAGACCGGATCGGAAGTCCGCCAGGGCCTCGCCAAATGGATTGGGTTCTACAACGCGACCCGCCCCCATTCCGCCTTGGCTGGACGATCACCCGACGAGGTCTATCAGTCGATTTCGCCGCCATTCTGTCCGGGGCATTCCCCGGACAGAATGGCACCCACGGCATTGGCGGCATGAAAACGTCCCGGCTATAGCTTATCCAAGCCGCCAAACTGTCCGAAATTCCGGGGCCACCTCTAGGTGACCGACAGCCTGTCTTTCCTCAGGATCCCATGCGCGGTGTCGTGCCCTATGACATTCGCCATGAGGGGCAACGCGACTTATTACTGGACAGTCTTCAGACCGGTGCCAACGTCGTTCTGCATGATTTGCCGGGTGGATCACTCATACCTGTTATCAGTGTTGCTGGGTCCGCCTCTGCGCTCACTGGCATGGCCGCTGAAGCGGGTTATCGGATCACTCTTGTGATCGTCCTCTCTCCCGCTTTGGCGTCGGCCTTTATCGTAGGCGATATTCTTGATCAGTTTGGCACCAGCGTTGACTACCTTGCCATCCGGAACCGCTTTTTTACACGTGTTGCCGGCTTTGCTCTTTTCGATGGTCATACCGATGCGACAGGCAGCCTTATCGGCGGCAAAAGTAAACAGCGTCTGCTGCAATCCAATGGCCGGATCATCGAC
>NZ_JBJTER010000014.1:0-6256 GCF_046093005.1 Aestuariivirga sp. | reverse complement strand
GTGTTCGAGCGGATTGCCCGGCTTGTCGAAACTCACGTCATCGGGAAGTGTCACGGGAAGCTGCGCCTTCGGCACCGGCACGATGCCGCAAGCGGCGCAGTGGATCACCGGAATCGGGCAGCCCCAAGAGCGCTGCCGCGACACGCCCCAGTCGCGCAGGCGGAAATTCACCTTGCGCTCGCCGGTTCCCGCCTGCTCCAGGCGCCGCGCGATTTCGGCCTTGGCGGCGGGCACCGTCATGCCATCCAGGAAATCGGAATTGATCAGAACGGTGTTGTCCCCTTCCTTCTCGAGGAAGGCTTCCGCGCCGATTGCAAATGTTGCCGGGTCCACCCCCTTCGGCGCCACCACGGGAATGACCGGCAGGCCGTATTTGCGCGCGAAATCGAGGTCGCGCTGGTCATGCGCCGGGCAGCCGAAGATGGCGCCCTCGCCATAGCCCATCAATACGAAATTGGCGGCATAGACCGGCAGCCGCACGCCCTCCCGGAACGGGTGGCGGGCGTAGAGCTTGAGGAAATGGCCTTTCTTCTCGGCACGCTCGATCGTCTCCTCCGAGGTGCCGAGTGCGGCCACGTCGCGGCGGAAAGCAGCGAGCCCGGGATCGCCGGCGGCGAGGCGCTTGGCCAGATCATGATCGGCTGAGATCGCGCAGAAGCTGGCGCCGAAAATCGTGTCATGGCGCGTCGTGTAGACGGTGAGGCGTTCCTCCAGCAGGGTCCCGGCCTCGTCCTCGAGCGCGAAGGAGAAGCGCAGACCCTCCGAGCGGCCGATCCAGTTTTTCTGCATCAGCCGGACTTTTTCCGGCCAGCGGATGAGGCCATCGAGCGCCGAGAGCAGCTCTTCCGAATAGGCGGTGATTTTCAGGAACCACTGGGCCAGTTCGCGCTTCTCGACCAGTGCGCCGGAGCGCCAGCCGCGGCCGTCGATCACCTGCTCATTGGCCAGCACCGTCTGGTCGACGGGGTCCCAGTTGACCATCGACACCTTGCGCTCGACGAGTCCCGCCTTCATGAAGTCGATGAACATCGCCTGTTCGTGGCGGTAGTAGGAGGGATCGCAGGTGGCGATCTCTCGGCTCCAGTCGAGCGCCAGGCCCATCGACTGCAGCTGGCGTTTCATGGTCGCGATGTTATCGTAGGTCCAGGCCTTGGGGTGTACGCCGCGGTCGATGGCGGCGTTTTCCGCGGGCATGCCGAAAGCGTCCCAGCCCATGGGATGGAGCACGTTATATCCCAGCGCCCGGCGGAAGCGGGCGATCACGTCACCCATCGTGTAGTTGCGGACATGGCCCATATGGATGCGGCCCGACGGATAGGGAAACATCTCCAGCACGTAATATTTGGGCCGCGCCGCATCTTCCTTCGCTTCGAAGCTCTTGGCTTCGGCCCAGTGTTTTTGCCAGCGCGGCTCGGCTTCGCGCGGGTTGTAACGTTCAGTGCTCACCGTGGCGGATCCCGTCTGTGAAAAGGCTTGATCCGGTGCTGGTACCAGTCCTTGAAATGGCCCGCAAGCTTGGCCTAAACCTCAGCCTTTCCAGGAGTTTGCGGCATGACGCATGACGGGTTGAGAAAGGTGCTGGTAGGGGTGGCGGACGCCGCCCGCGCCGCTGGCCGCAAGCCGGAGGCCGTGACGCTGATCGCCGTGTCCAAGACCTTTGGCGCGGCCGAAATCGAGCCCGTGATCGCCGCTGGTCAGCGGGTGTTCGGCGAGAACCGGGTACAGGAGGCGAAGGCCAAATGGCCGGCGCTCAAAGCAAGATGGCCGGACCTGCAACTGCACCTCATCGGCCCCCTGCAGTCCAACAAGACGGCCGAGGCGGTTCAGCTGTTCGATGCAATCCACACCGTTGACCGGCCGAAGATCGCCGAAGCGATCGCCGGCGAGATGCGAAGGCAGGGAAAATCCCTGACGCTGTTCGTTCAGGTGAACACGGGCCGCGAACCCCAGAAGGCCGGGATCGACCCCGATCAGGCGGATGCATTCCTGCGCGGCTGCCGGGACCAGCACGGCCTCTCGATTGCGGGTTTGATGTGCATTCCGCCCGCCGATGCCGATCCAAAGCCGCATTTCGAAATGCTGGCGGACATCGCCCGCCGCAACGGCCTGGCCTGGCTCAGCATGGGCATGAGCGGCGATTATCCGGCGGCCATCGCCTGCGGCGCAACCCATGTGCGGGTCGGCTCCGCCATCTTCGGGGTGCGGGATTAGATGACGATCCGGGTTTTCGGGCCCACCCGCCGCAGGATCTTCAGCATATCGCCGCGGGACACCGCGATGCAGCCGGCGGTCGGCCCGCCATCCGGCCGCCGTAGATGGAAGAACACCGCGCTGCCACGGCCCTGAATTCGCGGCCGCTCATTGTGTGAGAGCTCGACGACCAGGTCATAGAGCGCATCCTGGCGGCGCATGGTCTCGTGCGCGGCGGCATAGGGAAGCCGGACCAGACGGTTGTAATTGCGGTCACCCACGGTTTCGCACCAGCCGTCATGGGCGCGCAGCGCCAGCGGTTTCAGTCCGCTCCGGGGCGGCAGTCCGCGGTCGGCGCGGTAGAACAGCCGCCGCAATTGCCATGCGCCCTGCGGGGTTGCACCATCCCCCTCCCGCTTCAGAAAACGCCTGCCGCTCCGCCCGACCGAGCAGGGAAAGGCGAGATGGCCGGCCTTCAGCCAGCCGGCGGTGGCGCGGCCATTGCGGGTGAGGACACGAAGGGTCTTGAGCGGTTTCGTCATGCGGGAAGGAAGGCTGGTTCGGCCTTGAAATGGCCATGGTAGAGCCTAACATCTGGGACAAAGGGAGCAAGCGATTTCAAGCGCTTCCGGGCGGAAAGGGCATGATGGGCGGCGCCAAGAAGATCATCATCATCGATGACGATGACCTGCTGCGTGAGACGCTGAAGGAGCAGTTTTCGCTCCATGACGAATTCTCGGTGAGCGAAGCCGCGACTGCCGCCGACGGCATCAAGGCCATCAAGGCGGAACACGCGGACCTGGTGATTCTCGATGTCAACCTGCCGGACATGGACGGCCGGGAAGCCTGCAAGATGATCCGCCGCAATGGCTATACGGGGCCGGTGATCATGCTCACCGCCCAGGCATCCGAAGCCGATACCATTCTGGGTCTTGATTCGGGCAGCAGTGATTATGTCGCCAAGCCTTTCCGCTTCGCCGTGCTTCTGGCCCGCATCCGCGCCCACCTCCGCCAGCACGCGCACAGCGAGGACGCGGTGTTCAAGGTCGGGCCCTATACGTTCAAACCCTCAGCCAAGCTGCTGACCGATGCAGCCAATCGAAAGATCAGGCTCACCGAGAAGGAAACCGCCATCATCAAGTTCCTGCTGCGGGCTGGCGAACAGATCGTCAGCCGCGATGTCCTGCTGCTGGAGGTCTGGGGCTACAATGCCGGCGTTACAACGCATACGCTCGAAACCCATGTCTACCGGCTGCGCCAGAAGATTGAGCGGGACCCGGCGAAAGCCGAAATCCTGGTGACCGTGGCCGGGGGCTATAAGCTCATTCCATGACGGTTGGCGGGCCCGCCCATCTCCTGTAAACACGCCGTCGGGAACGCATGAACATCAGAGCCGACATTGAAACCCTGCGCCGTATTCCGATCTTCTCGGACTGCGACCCCGTGCACCTGCAACTCATCGCCTTTTCGGCGGAACGCGTGAGCTTCGAGGCCGGTCAGGCGATCATCCGCGAAGGTGCGGAGGCCGCGGCTGCCTGCCTTGTTCTCGGCGGAGAGGCCGTTCTGTCGACCATTGGCGAGGGCCGGATCGGCAGTGCCGGTCCGGGCGCAATGCTGGGCGAGATCGCCATGATCGGCGAGCGGCCCTACGCTGTCACCGCCACCGCTGTGGAGCCGGTCACAGCGGCACGGATCAGCCGCGAGCTGTTCATGCGCGTGGCGCGTGAGTTTCCGGATTTCGGAGCCGCGGTGTTCCGGGTTCTGGCGGCCCGCCTTGACCAGTCAATGCGCGAGATCGGGGCCGCGCGCCTTGGCTTCGACGCCGCGAGATCGTTCAAGGACATTTAAAGACCGTCAGTTTGAGCCGCTCCGCTGCCAGTGGAGCGGCGGTTCGGCCGTCGGGCGGCTCCTTCCGTCACAACACCCCTCGCCCCCTCTCGTCATGGCCGGGCTTGACCCGCGACAGCGAGCGGCAACTGTCAGGTGATTACTGTTCCTGTACAATTGGTAGTATGGGCAGTCTGGAATCTTACGGAGTCAGCAATTTCAATTGGTATAGCTATGTTAGCTGGGCGAGCGCCGCTATGGCTCTTGGCCCTGCTTGGTGCAGGCCTTGCGGATCGTTTTGGAGCATATAGGCTCCTTTCAATCGCGAATGCCTCGGCGGTGTTTGTTGTAGCATGCTTCCTAGTGCAGGATGTTTTTTTAGGAAGCAGCCCAACATCTTATATATTATTTCTGTTTTTTCTCAATGCAACGCGATCCATCGAAGGTGCTGCGCTCGCAGTAATTATTCAAGAAGACGGAGGTCATATCGATGTGCAGAAGGGGAATGCGAAGTTTGACATTGCGAAACGAATGGGCCGCCTAGTTGCACCGTTGTTTGCGACTTCTTTTGGCAAAGTAAAAACAATTATATTTGTTTTTGGTGGATCCGTTGCATATTTTGTAATGGCTTTTACTGCATCAATATCAAGTCAATGTTCCCCTCGGCGAATTGAGAAAGGTCAGCATGTGAGTTTTCAGGCAGCTTTCGGAGGTGTTCTCGGTAGCGCGCCGCTCAGACAATTATTCCTAGTTAGTTGTATCTATCCGATCTGCCATGCCGCTGCTTGGTTCGTTGCAATCCCAAGACTCGCGCTGGGGGCGTCGAATGGTCAAGCAGACGTTCTTGGATATATCGTTGCAGCAAGCGGTATTGGTGGCTTATTGTCGGGCTTCCTTATTTTGAAGTGGGTAGTATGGGGCCCACATAAAGCCGTCGGGTTCGGCGTGATTTTGGCGGGAGCATCTTTCGCAGCGTTTTCGAGTTCATCAATTGGGCTGCTTGCGGTTTTTCTCGGGTTTCTCATCGGAATGGCCCTGCCTTTCCAGGATGTTTTCATGACTATTATCATTCAGCAGAATGCTCAGTCTGGCACCCTAGCCCGTGTGCAGGCATTATGGCGATTAGCGGCTGAGATATCGCTCGGTATTGGATTAGTTGCTGGTGGCTGGTCGACTGAGTATCTTGGTGCGACGGCAGTTTTGCTGGTATCAGGAATTTGCGCGGCGCTTCTGGGCATCTATATGATATCTAAAAAATAGAATATCGTACATGTTAGATGAACTGTTGTACAAAGAAACAATAAGACATGGAAGGAACATAATTTAAATGAAAAAATTCATTAAAGAATTCGAAATATCCCCCCTTGCGCGATACGTCGAAATGTCAGCGTGGGAAATTACATCAAAATCGATATCTATATTGCATGTAATGCTCAATGAAATAAAAGGAGATTATTATATTGCAGATGGAGTGGCAATCCATAGATCAGCTACTATCGAGACAGGAGCTATATTGAAAGAGCCGACGATCATCGGCCCGCGATGCTTCGTTGCTCATGGTGCTTATGTTCGAGGTGGCTGTTGGCTTGATGCCGAATGCATCCTTGGACCGGGGGCAGAACTCAAGTCGTCGTTTCTTTTCGCAGGTACAAAACTTGCTCATTTCAACTTCGTTGGTGACAGCGTTCTAGGTTCTGGGTGCAATCTTGAGGCAGGGTCAATCATTGCGAATTACCGCAACGAGACTGAAGGCGCGGCGATCACAATTTCGTATGACGGACAGAGCGTTAACACAGGCGTCTCCAAGTTTGGAGCACTTTTGGGCGATCGAGTTCGACTAGGTGCTAATTCGGTCGTCGCGCCCGGGGCAATTTTGCCAAGTGGTACAGTTATTCGGCGTTTAGCCTTGGTTGATCAAGGTTAGGTCTGGCCTGTACAAGAACAGTAATCACCTGACAGTTGCCGCTCGCTGACGCGGGTCAGGCGGCGCGTTGTTTGTCGGGTTTCCGGGGCTCTGCTTTCTCCTTCTGTTTCGGTTGCGGTTTGGGCAGGCCGGCGATGAAGACGGTCTCTGGTGTCCTGCCGTTCATGCCGCGGCTCTGGGCAGTGTCCAGATTCTTTCGCACATTTTTTCAAGCCACGGCGGCTTCGGTTGGGTTTTCGTCGGCCTGAAACAGAGGCCGCATGTTCATGTACCGTTTCGTTGACCACTGGGTCCCCGCTATGTGCCGCAGCCGGG
>NZ_JBJTER010000013.1:0-4037 GCF_046093005.1 Aestuariivirga sp. | reverse complement strand
GGGATCGTTGAGGGTCAGGCGGAGCACGCCGCCGTCGCGCGCGGAGAGCAGGAGACCGGTCATTCTTCTTCGATGTCGAGCAGCTTCAGCCGGTCACCATAGACGGGATCGTCCATCAACCCTTCGATGACCTTCCGGTTGTTTTCCGATGGAATGAGCGATTTTAGGGCCTTGATCATCGTGTCTTTCATGTCCTGGGCCAGCTGCGGGTCTTCCTCGACTTCCTGGATCTGCAATTGCAGATCCGCTGACTGGTCGTCGATGACGCTGCTGTAGGTGAGGCCCAGCGTGGTGATGGCCAGGTTCCAGTCCGAGACATTGGCGAAACCGGCGGCCTTGATGTCTGCCTCGAACTTCTTGCCGTCATCCGTCTGGTCGACGAAATCCTGCAGGTTCTCGAACTGATCGAAATCGGAGTTGACGTATTTTTCCTTGGCTGCGATGTAGCTGTCGAGCGCGCGCTTGGCGATGTCCGCCGTCAGTTCGATGGTCTCGATGGTGGGAATTTCGCCGACGCTCACCTCATTGCTGTCGGGCGTGTCCCAGTCATCGGGCGCAAGGCCGCCGTCCGGCGGACTGGCCGCTGGGGGCGGGGCGATTGGGGCCGGCGGAGCCTCCGGGTTTTCCAGCGGCGCCGCGCCAGCTTGTGGCGTGAGGCCGGGGGCGAGCGACCAAGCGGCCAGCAGGGCGGTGGCCGCCAGCATGGCTACCGGAAGTCTCGGGAGTAAATTGCCTGATAACATCACCGCTTCTCTAACCGGTAACTCTAGGGCAAGGCGCCGTGCGGGAAAAGAGCCAAATCGCCAACCGGCTCGCTTTTGAGGTATTATGTTACCGCTCACGAATTTCTCAGGTTTCATCGGGGTTTTTCTTGACACTCGGATGCCCGCGAAATATGGAGCGGGTCCTGAACGGGGGCTAGGGCGGTTCGCAGCCGCGCGCGTCCCCATCCCTGATCCCATAGTGCCAGAGAAAAACGGATGACAACCTATTCGGCGAAAGCCAAGGACATCGTGAAGGACTGGGTGCTGATCGACGCCGAAGGGCTGGTCGTGGGCCGCGTGGCCTCGATCATCGCCAACCGGCTGCGCGGCAAGCACAAGCCCACGTTCACGCCCCACATGGATTGCGGTGACCACGTCGTGGTCATCAATGCGGAGAAGATCCACTTCACGGGCCGCAAGCGCCAGCAGAAGACCTATTATCACCACACCGGCTTTCCGGGCGGCATCAAGGAGCGCAACGCCGGCAAGATGCTGGACGGCAAGTTCCCCGAGCGGGTTCTCGAACTCGCGGTGAAGCGCATGCTGCCCGGCGGCCCGCTCAAGCGCCAGCAGATGACGCATCTGCGGATCTATGCCGGTACGGCGCATCCGCATGAGGCGCAGAACCCCAAGAAGCTGGACATCAAGTCCATGAATCCCAAGAACGCGGTGAGAGGCTGACCATGGCTGAACGCAAATCCCTCGCAGACCTCGGCCAGGCCATGGGCGTGGCGCCCGCTGCCGGCGCCGCGGCGCCTGCCGCGCCCGCCAAGCCCAAGCTTGACGCCCAGGGCCGCGCCTATGCCACCGGCCGCCGCAAGGACGCGACATCGCGCGTCTGGGTGAAGCGCGGCAAGGGCCGCATCACCGTCAACGGCAAGCCGATCGAGACCTATTTCGCGCGCCCCGTTCTGCGCATGCTGGTCCAGCAGCCGCTGGTGACGGCGAACCGGGCCAGCGAACTTGATGTCGAATGCACGGTCGCCGGCGGCGGCCTTTCCGGCCAGGCCGGTGCGGTGCGCCATGGGCTGGCCCGCGCGCTCACCTATTTCGAGCCGGAACTGCGCGCCGCCCTCAAGAAGGCCGGCTTCCTCACCCGTGACCCGCGCATGGTGGAGCGCAAGAAGTACGGCCATCCGAAGGCCCGCCGGAGCTTCCAGTTCTCGAAGCGTTAAGTCCGAAGCAGTTTTTACTGTTTCTTTTCAAGGGGTTGCAGTTCTGCTGCAGCCCCTTTCTCGTTTTCAAATCGTTTACAACTGCTTGATTTCATTAAGAGCGCCACTTATCGTTGTTTCCAACTCGTTTCCAACTTTTGGGAATTTCGATGACGCACTACCAAGATCGGAAGGACCTATATGACGGCGATCTCGTCATTTTCCGCCGAGCCGATGCAGAAGTCCCCCCTGAAAAGCGCTATTGGCAAGCCCGCTTCAAGATTGCGGGCCGTGTCGGGTTCATCACGAAAAGCCTGAAAACCCGCAAATACGAAGACGCCTACGAAACCGCCAAATCCATGTATCTGCGATTTCAGCAGATGCAGCGGGAGGGGGCCTCGCTCGAAGAACACGGCTTCAGCAAGTCGTGGGATGAGTGGGTGCGTCAGAAGATCGCAGAAGGCGCATGGGCCGAAGAGCGGAAGAAATGGCACGTCAGCTACGGCAATCGCTACTTCAAGCCCTACTTCGGAGCCAAGAAGCTCGACACCATCACGGCGGACGTGGCTGACGGCTATTGGTCGTGGCGCAAGAACTATTGGAGGGATGGCGACGGCACGAAGCTGATCGTCAAGAATCCCCGCCGTCGTGGCCTCGGTAACAGAGGCACAGCCAATCACGCAAAGACACCCGCCTTGAAGACCCTGCAGATGGAGCAGGCTGCGCTCAATCAGTTCTTTCGATGGGCGTATGAGAAGAAGCGGTTGATGCGCTTTCAGGTCCGCCTCACCGTCAACTCTTCATCGAAGAAGGACAATGAGGGGCGGCGGGCAACGTTCGATAATCACGAATGGAATGTTCTGACACGCAATCTGCTGTCATGGACGCAGCGTGTCGGCAAATTCGCTGATGACCGCCTGAATGAGTACCACCGCCATCAACGTGAGCAGCTTCGCTACTTCGTGTTGTTCGTCGCAGGCACGGGCATTCGGCCAGGAACTGAAACACGGTTCATGAAGTGGGAAGACATCACGTTTTTCAGCGACACCGACGGGGAAGAAAAGGCCTCCATCAAGATACGGCAGGCAACAAAGAAGGGCGTGCAGCGCACAGTCATTTCAATGCCAAACGTCGTACCGTGGATGAAGGAATGGCGGGAAAAGAGCCGCTTCAATGGTGAACAGGATTTGATTTGGTACGGACAATCAGCGGCAGGGCAGAAACAGAAGCCATCGGTCGATATGAACAAGTCGTTTCAGGTCTTTTTGAAACGCATTGAATACAAGGGCAGGACAGACGGGTTGCTATATGATGGTGATTCTCGACGGCGTTCCCTGTATTCGCTGCGCCATTTCTATGCAACTCAACGTGTGCTGAATGGCGTTGAGTATGAGACGCTTCGTAAGAATATGGGAACGGGGATAGAGCAGCTTCAGAAGCATTACGATTGGGTCGAAACGAGGCAAAAGTCGGTTGAGTTGACGAAGCGACGCTGATGATTGATTAGCTTCCATTGGGCCCGGCTAGAGCGAGAGTATTCCAGAGTGTTAACTCACGCAGAGCAACGCCAATGACTACGTGGTCTGTAGGAACAGGGAACATCTGTGCGTATTGAAGTCAAGAAGACGAGGCTAAGAGCTGTCAGTCTATTCTCAGGCTGCGGAGGGTTGGACCTTGGCTTTCACAATCGTCAATGTGATCTAATTGCTGCAGTCGATTCCGACAAGATTGCGCTAGAGACCTTCGCTCGCAACATAAGTCCCGAAGCGCATTGTCTCGACGTCACTAGTTCTGATTTCGATAGTCTGCTGGCATCGATGCCTCACTGTGACATTGTTCTCGGAGGGTTTCCCTGCCAGGGCTTTTCGAAAGCCGGCCCGAAGAAAGCGGCAGATCCTAGAAATCTTCTCTACACAAGAATGGTTGATGCTGTTCGAACACTTCGACCCACTATTTTTGTCGCCGAAAACGTAGACGGTCTCAGCCAAAATTACGCCGGTGAGTTTCTAAAGAAAATCGTCTCGGACTTCAGTTCACTCGGATATCGTGTTTCGCATGACGTCCTAGATGCTGCTCAATTTGGAGTACCTCAACACCGAAGGAGAGTATTCTTTGTCGG
>NZ_JBJTER010000012.1:0-7157 GCF_046093005.1 Aestuariivirga sp. | reverse complement strand
GCGCGATTTTGATTTCGGCGGTTTCTCCGGCTCCGCCGAGGGCGACCAGGACCTTGGCTACATCCACGGCAAGCTGCGCGCCGCCTATCTCTTTGACATGGGCCATTGGTATGCGAAGCCGATCGTCGATCTTGACGCCACATGGATCTCCTATGGCGATGTCAGCGAGGACGGCGGCGAAGGCGCCGGGCTTGATGTGTCCTCACAGGAAGACACCGTGCTGTCGGCCACCCCGATGCTGGAGATCGGCGGCCAGTGGGAGATGGCGAATGGCGCGCTGGTGAGGCCCTATGCCCAGGCGGGTGTGGCCTTCTACGGCGATACCAGCCTGCAGATCGACTCGCAGTTCCTGGACGCGCCGGGCGGCACGCCGGGCTTCATGACCGAGACGGAAATGGACAATGTGCTGGCCGATATCTCGGTGGGGCTTGACGTGCTGGCGGTGGAGAACCTGAATGTCCGGCTCTCCTATGACGGCATGTTCGGTGAGAACACCCAGAGCAACGCCGGGACGCTGCGGCTGGAGTGGCGGCTGTAATCTTTTCCGTCCCCCGGTTGCGGGGCGCCAATTCCTCTTCCCGCTCATCAAGCCCCGGGCTTTGACCCGGGGGTTTTCTTTGGCGGCAACGAAGATGCCACGGTCGAGCCGTGGCATGACGAGATGAGAGAAGGATGCGCGGCGGAGGAGGGGAGTTTGCGGCGGTTCTCAGCCGGTCCATTTTTCGCGCAGGGTGACCAGTTCCTCCGCCGCCGTGGGGTGCACGGCAAGCGTCGCATCGAAATCGGATTTCCTGGCGCCCATGCGCACGGCGATCCCCAGGAGCTGCGCCATTTCGCCGGCGTCGGGCCCGCAGATGTGGCAGCCCAGTACGCGGTCCGTCTCGCCGTCGACCACGAGTTTCATGAGCATGCGCTCATCGCGGCCGGAGAGCGTGTGCTTCATCGGGCGGAAGCTGGTCTTGTAGATGTCGACCTTGCTGAAGCCCTGGCGCGCCGCCTCCTCGGTCATGCCCACCGTGCCGATCTCGGGCTGCGAGAACACCGCCGTGGGCACCAGCGAATGATCGACCATCACGTCCTTGCCGCCGAACACGGTATCGGCGAAGGCGTGCCCCTCGCGGATGGCGACGGGCGTCAGGTTCACGCGGTTGGTGACATCGCCCACGGCGTAGATCGACGGCACGCTGGAGCGCGAATAGCCATCGACCTTCACCGCCATGTGCGGGTTGAGCGCCACGCCTGCGTCCTGCAGCCCGAGCCCCGTCACATTGGGAATGCGGCCGGTGGCGAACATGACCTGGCCGGCGCCGAACTGCGCGCCGTCATCGAGCGTCACCCGTACGCCATCGCCCGACCGCGCGATGCCGGTGACTTCCGACCGGGCGCGGATCTCGATGCCCTTCTTCTTCATTTCGGCGGTGAGGTGATTGCGGAGGTCGCCGTCGAAGCCGCGCAGGATCTGCTCGCCGCGGCAGACCAGCACCGTCTCGACGCCAAGGCCTGAGAAGATGCCGGCGAATTCAACCGCGATATAGCCGCCGCCGGCGATCACGATGCGGGCGGGCAGACGCTCGAGGTTGAAGGCTTCGTTCGAGGTGATAGCCAGCTCATGGCCGGGCAGATGACGCGGCAGGAACGGCGTTGCCCCGGTGGCCACCAGGATGTAGCGGGCGGTGACCTGACGGCCAGAGGCCAGCGCCACGCTATGGGGGCCGGCGACGGTGGCGCGTTCGAGGATCAGCTCCGCGCCCGCCGCCTCGAGATTGCGGACATAGGCCTTGTTGAGACGCTCGATCTCGCGGTCCTTGTTGGCGACCAGCGTGGCCCAGTCGAAGGCGACTTTCTCCGAGGTCCAGCCGAAACCCACGGCGTCCTCGAAGGCTTCGGCGAAATGCGAGGCATAGACGAAGAGTTTCTTCGGCACGCAGCCGCGGATCACGCAGGTGCCGCCCACGCGGTATTCCTCCGCCACCGCAACCTTCGCGCCGTGGCGCGCCGCGATACGCGCGGCGCGGACCCCGCCGGAGCCCGCGCCGATGACGAAGAGATCATAGTCGAAGCCGCTCATCCCTTGCGGAAGGTTTTGACGCCGTCGTCGGTGCCCATCAGGATGATGCCGCAGAGATCGACGAACAGGCCGTTGTCGACGACGCCCGGAACGACGTTGAGCAGCGTATCGAGGCGGGCGGGCTCCGGAATGGCGCCGATCGCGGCGTCGATGATCGCATTGCCGCTGTCGGTGACGAAGGGCTTGCCGTTGACGAGGCGCATGACCAGCTTGCCCGAGAGGCCGCAGATGCGCAGCGCACGCTCGATCTTCCAGGCGGTGGCGCTGACGCCGAAGGGCACCACCTCGATGGCGAGCGGAAACTTGCCCAGCGTTTCGACCTTCTTCGACTGATCGGCGATGACGATCATGTAGCGCGAGGATGACGCCACGATCTTCTCGATCAGCAGCGCGCCGCCGCCGCCCTTGATGAGCTGGAAATTGCCGTCGAACTCATCGGCGCCGTCAACCGTGATGTCGAGGCGTGGCTGCTTGTCCAGCGTCGTCATCCTGAGGCCAAGGCTGCTCGCCAGCTTGAAGGTGGCGCGCGAGGATGCCACGCATTCGACGTCGAGCCCGTCCCTGGCGCGCTCGGCGAGCGCCCGCACGAAATGCGCCGCGGTGGAGCCGGTGCCCAGCCCCACTTTCATGCCCGGTTTCACATAGTCGAGGGCGGCCAGCGCCGCGGCCTTCTTCTGATCATCCGCCGTCACGTGTTGAGCCCACCCATCAGCATGTATTTCATTTCCAGATACTCCTCGACGCCATGGTGCGAGCCTTCCCGCCCGAGGCCCGATTCCTTGACGCCTCCGAACGGCGCCTCGGCCGTGGAGATGATGCCTTCATTGATGCCGACCATGCCATATTCGAGGCCCTCGGCCACCCGCCAGACGCGGCCGATGTCGCGGGCATAGAAATAGCAGGCGAGCCCGAATTCGGTGTCATTGGCCATGGCGATCGCGTCCTCCTCGGTCCTGAAGCGGAACAGGGGGGCGAGTGGCCCGAAGGTTTCCTCGCGCGCCACGGCCATGCCGGGCGTCACGTCGCGGAGCAGCGTCGGCTCGAAGAAATTGCCGCCCAGCGGCTTGCCGCCGGCCACCAGCTTCGCGCCCTTGCCGAGCGCGTCGGCGATGTGTTCCTGCACCTTGGCCACGGCGGCGCGGTTGATCATCGGCCCGGTGGTGACGCCGGCTTCGGTGCCGTCGCCCACTTTCAGCTTCTTCACCGCCGCGGCGAGCTTGTCGGCGAAGGCGTCATAAACGCCGTCCTGCACCAGGATGCGGTTGGCGCAGACGCAGGTCTGGCCGGCGTTGCGGTACTTGGACAGCATGGCGCCCTGCACCGCGGCATCGAGGTCGGCGTCGTCGAACACGATGAAGGGCGCGTTGCCGCCGAGCTCGAGGCCCACCTTCTTGATGGTGGGGGCGCATTGCGCCATCAGCAGGCGGCCGACTTCGGTCGAGCCCGTGAAGGTGAGCGCGCGGACGATGGGGTTCGAGGTCATCTCGGCGCCGATCTCGCGCGAGACACCGGTGATCACCGAGAACAGGCCCGCGGGAAGGCCGGCGCGCTCGGCGAGTTCGGCCAGCGCCAGCGCCGAGAGCGGCGTCTCATTGGCGGGCTTGCAGACGAAGGCGCAGCCGGCGGCCAGCGCCGGGCCGGCCTTGCGGGTGATCATGGCGTTGGGGAAGTTCCAGGGCGTGATGGCGGCGACCACGCCCACCGGCTGCTTGATCACCACCATGCGGGCCTGGGGCCAGGGCGAGGGGATGGTCTCGCCATAGATGCGGCGGGCCTCCTCGGCGAAGAACTCGATGAAGGAGGCGCCATAGCCCACCTCGCCGCGCGATTCGGCCAGCGGTTTGCCCTGTTCGGCGGTCATGATCTGAGCGAGGTCTTCCTGGTTCTCCATCATCAGGGTGAACCATTTGCGTAACACCGCGGCGCGTTCCTTGGCGGTCTTGCGGGCCCAGTCCTTCTGGGCGCGCTGCGCGGCCTCGATGGCCAGGCGGGTTTCGGCGGCGCCGAGCTTCGGCACGCTGCCGATCACGCTGTCATCAACCGGGTTGGTGACGTCGATCGAAGCCGTGCCGGATATCCAGTTGCCGCCGACATAGCATTTGTCCTTGAGCAGCGTGGCGTCCTTCAGTATGCCGCGCAGCGCCTGGGTCTTCCGGATATCCATGATCAGATCTCCTGTGGTTCGGGTGGCGGCCTCTTAGCACGGGGCCGCGGCTTCCACCAACCCGCCAGATTTGAGGAGTGTGCTTTGCCAGACCGCGCCGTGATTTTCGACCTTGACGGCACCCTCGTCGACACCGCGCCAGACCTGATGCGGGCGACGAACCATGTGCTGGAAGGGCTGGGCCGCCGCCCGATCGGCATGGACGAGGTGCGCTCTTTCGTGGGCCACGGGGCGCGCTCGCTGCTGACCCGCGGCCTCGCCGCCACCGGCGGGCTTCCCGAAAACTATGACGTCGAGCCCGATTATGAGCGCTTCGTGGCATTCTATTCGCGGAATATCGCCGGCGGCAGCGTGCCGTTTCCGGGGCTGGTGAGCCTGCTCGAACGGCTGCAGCGCGAAGGCTTCGCGCTGGCGGTGTGCACCAACAAGCTCGAGGGCCTGTCGAACCAGCTTCTCGCGGCGTTGGACCTGGCGCGGTTCTTCGGGGCGGTGGTGGGCCCCGATACGCTGGGCATCGCCAAGCCCGATCCGCGGCCGTTCCACGAGGCGGTGGCGAGGCTGGGGCTTGCCGCCCCCCGCGCGCTCATGGTGGGCGACAGCGAGACCGATATCCTCACCGCGCGCAACGCCGGGGTGCCGGTGATCGCGGTGCCGTTCGGCTACACGCCGCGGCCGGTGGCGGAATTCGGGCCGGACCGGCTGATCTCCCATTTCGACGAGGCCTATGCGGCGATCGAGGACCTGCTTCCCGCCAATCCTTGACTTCGCCGCCCCCTTCCGCCTATACGCCCGTCACCCTTGAATAAGGGCGATTAGCTCAGTTGGTAGAGCACTGTGTTCACATCGCAGGGGTCACTGGTTCGAGTCCAGTATCGCCCACCATTGTTTGGCAATGTGATCAGAAGCTTAGCCAAGCGGGGAACTAGCGGAAGTCCTGTCGAACCGACGTTGTCACACTGGTGTCACAACGAGGTAGATGCGTGGCGAAATTCCGGTTCCGCAGCAACCGCTGGCAGGTCCAGATCCGCCGCAAGGATCAACCTGCGCTGACCAAGTTCTTCCTGATGAAGAGGGACGCCGAAGCATGGGCGAGACAGCTCGAGGCTGCCCAAGAACGAATGGAGCACGACGGGGGGTGACGAGCCCCAGCGAGGTTCAACGTCTTTCCCAGTTCCGCATCAGTGTTTGGATGGTTGCGGCGCAATGCTCAGAACCAAGGCCGGCGCCGTACAAAACTGCATGTTCGATTTTTGTTTCAAGTCTACCCGCATGATTTTTTACGGGGGAATTGACATTTCATACTATTTCTGCAAGAAAAAGAACGCCGGCGAGCTGATTCCTCCCCGGCGTCCATTGTTGAAGCACCAATCATAGGAGATCTTATGCTTCAGAACTTGAAGTCTACCTCACAGGAGCCGTCCATGGAAGCCGGAACATTGCGGTCCGTCCGCTCGCGCCAGACTTACCCCGCCATGTCCGGCAAGCACGGTCCGCGGCTGGCTACCTATGCCACCCAGATCAATCCGCTGGATGTGATCACTGTTCTTGGCCACGACCCTCGCTCTGACAAGCGGCGCTTCCTCACCGACCAGAAGATCGTTGAGCTCTACGACTACATGCAGCGCAAGACGACGGGTCAGCGCAAGGACGCGATCAAGCATTACATCGAAGACCGGCTGTTCCCGCAGTCGGACCTCATCGGTGGGTTTCCCGCCATCTCCATCGCAGTTCAGTATCCCATCACCTCCGAGGAGATCAGTTCCGCTTTTCCGGGCGTCGTGAACATGTCCATTGATACCGGCGTCCACAACAAGCGTGTCGCTCTCGATGGCCTGGGACGGCTGAGTGGCGCGTTGGCATGGGTGGACGTCGCCCTCAGCGGTGAGCTGACAGACGCCGAATCGGCAGAACTGCAGAGCGCTTTGGAGGATATTGCCATTCCTTGCGTGTTTTATAGTCCGCGCCCTGGACAGCACCCTCTCACTGCCGAAGAAATGGGGCAGCTGTTCCATGACTTCAACTTCAAGGTGACGCCTGTTTCGGCCAAAGACGCGATTGCACTCGACCAGAGTGACCCCTACATCCGCGCGACCTATAACGTGGCAAAGAACTCGCAGTTCATTGCCAAGTTCGGCATGGACACTCGCGCGGCGTCTCTTGGCTCGAAGTCGAAGGCTATCGTCGTTCAGCCTGTGCTCTTGCGCTTCATCCGTGCCGCCCTCGAAGGACAGAAGTACGTAGAGGCAGCTCGCAACACGGAGATCAGCAATCCGCATCTCACGGCAAAGTCCGCCCCTCAGGTCTTGGGCGCTCTCACCGATTTTGTGGACAACTTCGCTGAAGCCATGGGGCATCGCTGGTACGACCGCAACAGCATCCACCTCAGCTCAGGCGGGTGGCAGGCATTGGGGATCATCTATCATGACGTTACCTTCCGCCTGAAGAACATCGATCGCGCTGCCTTTGCGCGGACGTTGGCGACCAAGATCGACTGGAGGCGCGACGCGGAGATCTGGAATGGCCTGACCACCGTGAAGAAGGACAAGAAGGGCAATGAAGCGACCGTTCTCTTGGGGGCCGGAGCAAGCCTCCGCCGCGAGATCGTGAAGCGGATCCGGGATGCGACGGGACTGACGACGATGCTGGCCGAGCTGCAGGACGGCGAAGAGTAAATCGTTCGGATACATGATGCTTGAGGGGGTGGCGAAGGCTGCCCCCTTTCTCATTCATCATGGGAAGACCTGTTTAGCCGTGCGCCAGCCCATCGCTTAGGTCGCGCTCACGTTAGAGCGGAATCCCATCAGTCTGCATCATATCCTGCTGCGGCGAAGTAGTTTCGGCATTCCTGAGGCTTGAAGACTGGCAGCATGTCACCAATGGCGGTCCAGAGGCCTTCGACGGTGCGCTGTGCCGCCTTGCGCAATA
>NZ_JBJTER010000011.1:0-10878 GCF_046093005.1 Aestuariivirga sp. | reverse complement strand
GCCGCATCGTCGCCATGGTGCAGAAGGGCGAGCGCGAGGCGAGAATCGCGAAGAAGGAGATGGTGTAGGCGTACCTTCGTCTGGTCATCTCGATCGGCAAGAATTACACCTACCGCGGTTTGCTGTTCCTGGATCTGATCCAGGAGGGCAACATCGGCCGGATGAAGGCGGTGGACAAGTTCGAATACCGCCGCGGTTATAAATTCTCGACCTATGCCACCTGGTGGATCAGGCAGGCCATCACCCGTTCGATCGCCGATCAGGCGCGCACCATCCGCATTCCGGTGCACAGGATCGAGACCATCAACAAGATCGTGCGCACCTCGCGCCAGATGATGCATGAGATCGGCCGCGAGCCGACGCCTGAGGAACTCGCCGACAAGCTCTCCATGCCGCTCGAAAAAGTGCGCAAGGTGATGAAGATCGCCAAGGAGCCGATTTCGCTCGAAACGCCTGTTGGCGACGAGGAGGATTCGCACCTCGGCGATTTCATCGAGGACAAGAACGCCATCCTGCCCATCGACGCGGCGATCCAGGCGAACCTGCGCGAGACGACGACGAGGGTGCTGGCCTCGCTCACCCCCCGCGAGGAACGCGTGCTGCGCATGCGCTTCGGCATCGGCATGAACACCGACCACACGCTGGAGGAAGTGGGCCAGCAATTCTCGGTAACCCGCGAGCGCATCCGCCAGATCGAGGCCAAGGCGCTCAGGAAGCTGAAGCACCCAAGCCGCAGCCGGAAGCTGAGGAGTTTCCTGGATAACTAGGGCGGGTAGATGGCGGCGTCGATGCTTGATGATAGTCAGTTACTGTCCCGTTTCCGGAACGCCGAGTCCGATCTCGTTGAGAGAAAGCGGAGTTTGTCCGACAAGGACAAGATAAGGCAAGCCATATGCGCATTCGCGAATGATCTGCCCGGCCATGGCAAGCCGGGAACAATCTTTATTGGTCAGAATGACGACGGAACCTGCGCTGGCTTGAAGATCGACGATCAAGTGCTTCTTGAGCTGTCGCAGCTCAGGGATGACGGGCTGCTACAGCCTATTCCAAGCCTGACTGTTGCAAGGAAATCCCTCGATAATTGTGACGTCGCTGTTGTCGAGGTCTACCCGTCACAAAACCCGCCGGTTCGCTTGAACGGACGACCGTGGATTCGCGTCGGCCCTCGCCGCGCGGTGGCAACTGGCGAGGAAGAAAGACGGCTCTTGGAAAAGAGGAGGTGGGGAGCGCTCCCTTTTGATGCCCAGGGCGTGGCCGGAGCCGATGAACACGAACTTGATTTGGCGAGACTTCAGCTGGAGCTCTTGCGCGCGCTGGTGCCTTCGGACGTGCTCATGGCCAATGACCGGCCAATCAACCAGCAGCTCAAAGCGCTTAGGCTTCTTAACAATGAGGGCAGTCCAACAGTGTCCGGTTTGCTGACGGCTGGGAAGTCGCCGCAGACCTGGATACCAGGTTCCTACATTCAATTCTTGCGCATAGACGGTATTGAGCTGACCGATCCGCTTCTCGACAGCCGCACGATCTCAGGAACGCTGCCTGACCAAATCTCCGAACTCGACAGGCTTATGGCCGTCAACATCCGCGTCGGCAGCAAAGTCGGGGGCGCGTTGAGACTGGACGCTCCTGACTATCCAATCGTAGCGTTACGGCAGTTGTCACGGAATGCGCTTGTCCACCGGAGCTACGAAGGAACGAATTCACCGGTCCGCATCACTTGGTATGCGGACCGGATAGAGATCTTGAGTCCTGGCGGCCCATACGGGCAGGTCAACGCCGGGAATTTCGGTACTGGGGTGACCGACTACCGAAATCCCACGATTGCCGGCCTGATGGTGCAGCTCGGGTTCATGGAACGTTTCGGAATCGGCATCGCGATTGCCCAGAAAGCACTGGCTGAAAACGGAAATCCACCCGTGCGATTTGAGGTGAACGATCAATTTGTGCTCGCCATTGTGAGGCCTGCGGCGTGAAGACAGTCGCGTTTTTCAATAACAAAGGCGGGGTGGGAAAGACCACGCTCGTCTATCATCTGATGTGGATGTTCTCCGAACTCGGATACAAGGTGCTCGCGGCTGATCTTGATCCTCAGGCAAATCTCACCGGGATGAGCATCGACGAAGAAAGGCTCAACGATTTGTGGGTCAGGAAGCCAAGGCCTACAATCTACTCCGCCATTGAGCCTCTGAAAAAAGGTATTGGAGAAGTTCAGCTCTCGTCGGTCGAAAACGTCTCTTCGGATATCTCTCTCATCCTAGGAGACCTGGATCTCTCTTCATTCGAGGATGACCTCTCCTGGAGCTGGCCCAGTTGCCTGGACCGAAACGAGCGGTCATTCCGGGTGACCACTGCTTTTGCCCGGATTATTGGCCAAGCCAATGCGATGCGCCCGGCTGACATCGGCCTTGTCGATGTGGGGCCGAACCTTGGCGCGATAAACCGGGCGGCGCTCATTGCGGCTGACTATGTGGTCATTCCCGCCGCCCCCGATCTTTTTTCGGTACAGGGTTTGGAAAATGTCGGCCCACGTCTGAAGTTATGGCGCAGGGAATGGCAGGATCGCCGCCTCAGGCAGCCGCCGGACATGGGTTTTGCTCTCCCTCCCGGCGAAATGCAGCCGCTTGGGTATGTCGTGTCGCGGTATTCGGTCCGTGAAGGCCGCGAAGTGAAGTCGTTCCGAAGATGGCTGCAAAGGCTCCCTATTGCCTACCGGGAAAAGGTAGAGGGGGAAGCTGTGGCCGACGCGGGTCTCGACCTCAAGACAGACGAGCGTTGCCTGGCACAATTGAAGGACTACAGATCTTTGATGCCAATGGCGCAAGAGGCTAGGAAGCCAATGTTCTTGCTAAAGCCGAGCGACGGAGCAATTGGCGGCCATCAGGGCGCTGTAAGAGACTGCTACCGGGATTTCAAAACCCTGGCCGAACTCATCGCTTCGAAGGTCGGTCTTCAGCCGCGATCAACATAATTCTTGGCCGTGCGATTTTGGGTTGAAGGCCCCGGAGGGTATCGCAAGGTAATTGCGGATATCTCTGCATCCCGGTAGTTTCATGCGTTGTTCGGTCTGTGGAGGAGATTCTGATGTCATTCCTGAAAAAGCTGTTCGGCGGCGGGTCCTCCGGCGACGGCGCCCCGGCGAAGGCGAAGCGGCAGATGGAGTATAACGGCTTTACCATCGCGGCCACGCCCTACAAGGAAGGCGGGCAGTGGCAGACCTGCGGCACGGTTTCCAAGGTTGTGGACGGCGCGGCGAAGGAGCACCGTTTTGTCCGCGCGGACCGCTTCGCGGACGAGGATGCCGCGGCGGACCACGCCATCATGAAGGGCCAGCAGATCGTCGACCAGCTGGGCGAGCGCGTTTTCTCCTGAGGCTCAGGCCAGCACGTAGTTGAAGCTGACGCTGATGCGGTTGCCTTCGGCGCGGTTCAGCGGCACTTCATGCCGGAGCCAGCTTTCCCACAGCATCAGCGTCCGTGCGGCGGGACGGAACGGAACATGGCTCTGGAACCCACGCGGCAGGGGCTCCCTGCGCGGTGGGGCCGCCATCATCAGGCCAAGCCGGGGATCTTCATAGACGATCGGGCCGGAGCCTTCCGGGGTTGCCACATAATAGGTGCCGCTGATCACCGCATTGGGGTGGATATGCGAGCTGTGCGCGCCGCCTTCCGGCATGACGTTGACCCACAGCGAGTCCACCTTGGGCTTCATGCCGCGCAGGTTCCAGTGCAGCGCCCTGGCATAGGCGAGGCAGTGCCGGTCGATCGCCTTTACCAGCCGCCCGAATTCCGGAAACCGCCAGGCGAGATCATTGAGCGAGGCATAGGAGGTGTAGCCTGGGTAGCCATGTTTTTCGCACCATTTGAGACCGGCGGCGTCATCAACCGCCAGCGACATCGCCAGCACTTCAAGGGCGTTGTTCAGCCGCTCGGGCACGATGGTGTCGGCCCGGTAGATGCGGGTGGCGAACAGCTCATGGATGGTGGCCGCCGCGGCCTTTGGCGTCTTTTCAGGCATGCGCGGCGGGTTAGCCGAGGCCTCAGTCGCTTTCAAGCGCCTTGACGACGATGGCCGCCACCTGATCTGGGGCGTGCTTGGTCAGGTCCTTGTTGATTTCCATCAGCGTGGCCTTGTTCAGCTGTGGCGAGGCCGCCTTGCGGTAGACGCCCAGCGCCACCGGCGGGGCGACCACGATCAGTTCCTGGAATTCGCCGGCTTTTAGGTCCTGTTCCATGTCGGCGGCGATTTGCTGCACGAAACGGTCTTCGGCCTGCTGGTGCAGGTCGGTCTGCTCGGCGGCGGAGCGGCGGGTGCCGACGCTTTCCATCACCCGGGACGGCTTGTCGGTGCCGAGGTCACGGGTCGGCAGGTTTTCATGGCCATAGGTTTTCAGGGGTTCGAGGCTCGGCCGCCCGGCCTGTCCGGCATTGCGGAATACCGTGGCGCGTCCCCCATCGGTCACCAGCACACGGGCGTTGTGGCTCAGTCGCTTCATATCTTACCCTCCATTTTGTTGGAGGTATAACACAGCCTGGCGGGAGTTTCCGCATTGCGGAAGATCAATTATGAAGCCCGATGACCGGTCTGGAGCAGGACACCATGCGGCGGCTTTACAAATTCGAGAAACGGGCAGAGCCGCTGGCGAGCCGCGAAGTGTTCTATGGCCGCCTCGGCCGGAATGCCCGCTGGGCCCTGGCGGTGGTTGCGGCCTCGCTGCTGATTGGCACGGGTGGCTACCGGTTCTTCGAGGGCATGGCGTGGATTGACGCTTTCGCCAATGCGGCGATGATACTGTCTGGCATGGGACCGCTCGGCACGCTATCCAGCACGGGTGGAAAGCTGTTTGCCTCCTTCTATGCGATTGCGTCAGGTCTATTGCTGTTCGTTATCGCCGGCTTGATGCTGTTGCCGGTCTATCACCGCATCCTGCACCACTTTCATGTGGATGATGAGGAGGACGGGCAGCCTCCCCGCTAGTCCTGATTGATGATCAGCGCGGGATCCCAGGCGGTGGCGAGCCTCCGCCGCGCGGCCTGCGCCGCTGACAGGCTGGTTGCGTTGACGACGGCAAGCCGGAAACCGCCTGGCGGCATGGCGTGCTGCGCCATCGGCTTGTCTTCATGGAAGGTGATCTGCAGGCTCGAGATGTGCGGCATCGCCCGAACGGCCGCCTGCAAACCGGCTGGCGGATGCTTGAAGCCGGCGCCGTGGCGGGCGAACAGCGGTACCGAAAAGCCATCGACCCGGTTACGGTCCGCGAATGACCAGTGGCCCTCGGCATATAGCCGCACAAGAGCCTCCGCCCAGCCATCGCCATAAAGATCGCACCACTGATCAGCGAAACGCAGATGCGCCTCGATGATATCGCCGCCGATGGTCTCGAAGTTCATCATGCCGGAGTAGCCTCGCATGTGGCGAAGGGTCCAGGCGGCGAGCCGTTCTTCAAGCGCCGGGTTGGCCGCGGCATGCACCGTCCAGTAGCGGAACATGCCGTCGTTCCACGGTGTCCCCGTGGCATGCCGGCTCCAGGCGATGCGCCCGTCTTCCACCGCGCAATCGGTGGAGATATGCGCGCCCGAAAGCAGTGGCATCCACATGTGGCCGGGGCTGGTGAAATGCGCCATCTCAGTGGCCGTGGCGATGATCCGGCTTCCCGTTCCCATGCCGCGCAGATTGATGATGGGTTTTGAGAAAACCGGATAGGCGGGCGGCGGCACGCCGTGCGGACCAGCCTGAAGGCCCTGGCTTTCCGCCATTCGCAGCTTGTCATAAATCCAGCGGTGGGCGGGGCAGAGCAGCCAGCAATCAGGATCGTCGGTAGGAATCACAACATGCTCCGGACACGGAACATGTTCGAAGTATTGAAGCCGCCATGGGTCGCGTTCCAGAACCGGCATGTTCCGAAACTATCACAGCGGGAAGGCGGAGCAACCGCCCGGTCAGCGGATTTCCCAGGTCACGGTGACGTCGACGGACATGTTCTGCTCGCCAGCTGCGACCGGAACCGGCGCCCCGGCGGCATCCGCCATCATCGGCCCGGCGCGCAACAGCGGGGGTTGCGGCTGCTGCGCGCCGCCTTCGCTGATGGAGATGACCTTGCCAAGATCGACGCCCATGGCCGCGGCATAGACCTTAGCCTTGCGGGTGGCGTCCGCCGCCGCCAGCTGGCGCGCCGCATCAAGGGCCACGTCAGGCGCCGAGACCATGAAGCCAATTCCCTGGATCTGGTTCGAGCCAGCGGTCACGAGGCGGTCGAGCAGGGGGCCCAGACCGGCGAGCTTGCGAATGGTTACTGTTACCGTGTTCGATACCTCGTAGCCAACAAGCTTTGGCGGCGCGGTGCCGTTGTTGAAGTCATAGCGCGGCTGCACCGAGAAATTCGATGTCTGCATGTCCTTCTCGGCGATACCGGCTTCTTTCAGGGCTGCGAACAGGCTGTTCATGCTCTGGGTGTTGGCGGCCAGCGCGTCTGCTGCGGTGGCGCCCGCGGTCACCACGCCGGAGGTGACGAAGGCCATGTCGGGAGCGGCTTTTGTCTCGCCATGGCCGGACAATGTTATGGTGCGGGGCATGCGGGCCTCATCGGCAAAGCCAGGGGTGGATACGGCAAGCAGGCTGGCAAGCCCGGCAGCGGCGAGGAACAAGCGTTGCATGGCGGTTCTCCGGTTGACCATTTTCCGATGGCGCCCGAATGAGGCGCCAATACGGCGTTAACGGAAAGGCGGCTCGTCAAAGCTCCTCAGCTTGCGCGAGTGCAACTGTCCCAGATGCCCCCGCAGCTGCTCGATGGTCTCGAGCCCGATCAACAAATGTTCGCCCACCGCCCGGTCGTAGAAGGCGTTGGCCGCCCCCGGCAGCTTGATCTCGCCGTGGAGCGGCTTGTCTGAAACGCAGAGCAGTGTCCCATATGGTACCCGCAGACGGTATCCCTGGGCGGCGATGGTTCCCGATTCCATGTCAACCGCAATGGCACGCGAGAGATTGATGCGGCGCAATTCCTGGCTCCAGCGCAGTTCCCAGTTGCGGTCGTCGTTGGTGACCACCGTGCCGGTGCGGAGGCGCTCCTTCAGGGCGTCGCCGCGCTCGCCGGTGACTCGCGCAGCCGCCTCCTGCAGCGCCACTTGCACCTCTGCAAGCGCCGGGATGGGGATTTCGGGCGGCACCAGCGCATCAAGAATGCGGTCCTGCCGCAGGTAGCCGTGGGCCAGCACATAATCGCCGATGCGCTGGCTTTGGCGCAGTCCGCCGCAATGACCGACCATCAGCCAGCAATGAGGCCTCAGCACCGCCAGATGATCGGTGATGTTCTTGGCGTTGGACGGGCCGACGCCGATATTGATCAGGGTGATGCCGTCCTGTCCGTCACTGCGCGAGAGGTGATAGCCCGGCATCTGGTAGCGGTGCCACTGCGAACCCGCGATGATGTCCGCCGCCTCCGTTGCGCTCATGCCGCGCCTGATGCGGCCGCCGCCCGGCAGATCAAGCGCCGCGAACGGGCTATCCGCGGCCAGCTGGGCGAGGCTCCATTTCACGAACTGATCGACGTAGCGGTGGTAGTTGGTGAGCAGGATCCATGGCTGCACGGCGCGCCAGCCAGTGCCGGTGTAATGCTGGAGGCGCTTCAGCGAGTAATCGATCCGGACCGCATCGAACAGGGCGAGCGGCAGCGGCTCGCCGGGCGGGCTTTTCCAAAGCCCATCCGCCACCTCGTCCCCGACAAGAGCGAGGCGGGGCGCCGGGAAATGGAGCGCCAGCTCTGCCGCCGTCACATCATTGCGGCCGAGGTCGTCGCCTTGTTCCAGGACATAGGGATAGGGGATTTCCTGGCCAGAGGCCGCGACCGAGATCGCTGCGCCGTAATCCTTCACCAGATAACGAAGCTGCTCCACCAGATAGCGGCTGAAATGCTCCGGATGGGTGATCGTCGTGGCATAGCTGCCCGGCCCCTGGAATTTGGCATAGGCGCGGGCGATGCGGGGCTGGATGCCGCCGCCCCGGTAGTCGACCCGCAGTTCCGGATAACGGAAGCGCTGCCGCTCTTCTGGGGATGGCGGTTCCCGGGTGTCGAAATAGCGTTCGAGGCATGTTCGGAGGTGGCCGGTGGCCTCGTGGTAGAGGATGATCAGCCGCTCCACGGCGGCTTCGGGGGTCAGGTCCTGCTGCATATCGCGAGGCTATAGCATGCGGCCGCGAATTGCTGTAGCCATCCTGGCCGTGGGGGCCCATAGCTCAATGGTTAGAGCTGACGGCTCATAACCGTCTGGTTCCAGGTTCGAGTCCTGGTGGGCCCACCACCTTGGCTTGTGCTTTTTAGCCCGGAACCACATGCTTTTCGAGGTCGAGCCGCACCGCCACGCCTGCCGTGGCGATGACCGAGGCGCCGCCGCGTTCCTCGTCGGGCACGTCGAGACCGCCTTTTACGACTTTCACCGTGACCTGGCCATGCGGCAGGCTCTTGGCTACCGCCTCCCGGTCGACCTTGTCTGGTTGCTGCACGCCGATCGTCACCTCGATCTGCATTTCGGCTGGCGGAACCCCCAGTGTGCGAAGGAAGGGCAGTGAGGAATGGTGGATACAATCCTGCACCGCGCGCAAGGCGGCCTTGGTATAGTCGCCGCCATGCATGTCATTGCCATGGCCCATTTCGAGGATGATGCGCTTCACGGCCATCAGTGTTTCTCCGGAATATCGAGGTAGACCACGGCTGCGGCATTGGCCATCAGGGTGAGGTTGGTTCCCTCGTCGTTCATGATTTCAAGACCGCCTTCCATGACTTCGACGGTTGACGTGCCATAGGGCAGCACCGCGGCGACTGCTTCCTTGTCGACTTTTTCGGGCTTCGGCACGCCGATCAGCACCTTGACATGCATGTCCTGGGGCTTCCGGCCGAGCGCGGGGGCGATGGTGAGTGAATTATGCCACAGCGCGTCCTTGAGGGCGCGGATGGCAGCCTTGGTATAGTCGGCTCCGGTCAGGTCCGTGCCCATGCCGAGTTCGACGATCATGCGGGTCTTTGTCATGAGTGCTCCGTCTGCGCCTTATGATGACAGGAATGCCGAGACCTCGGCATTGAAGCGCCGCGGGTTCTCGAAGAACATGAAATGCCCGCCGCCCTCACTTTCTTCAAAGATCGCGGCTGTGGCGTTGGGGTTCACTGCTGCAATCCATTCCTGCGACTCGGGCGAGAAGATGCTCTTGCGGCCGCCGACGACGAGGGTTGGAAGCCGTGTCGCCGCGATCACGTCGCGCCAGTCATTGAGGCAATGGTCAAACAGCAAGTCAGCCGCCGCAGCCCGCGGCATCTTGAGGTTCTCGGTGGCAATCCAGCGGAGATCTGACTCGGGCAGGGCGGAGGTGAACATGCCCTTGAGGATCGCCATGGTGCCGTCGATGCTGTCCGTCGCCCGCACGGCGTCCGCAAAGCCGGCCACCGACTGCACGTCCGGCAACAGGCAGCCGTAGCGCTTCTTGGCGGCCTCATCCCAGCCAGGGAGGGCGGCCACCATCGGGGCCTGGTCGACGATCACCAGCCGCCGCAAACGGTCAGTCCCGAACAGATCGAGGTAGCTCCAGATGATTGAACTGCCCATCGAATGCCCGAGCACGTCGACATCCTTGAGACCCAGCACGTCGATCGTTTCGTGCAAATCCTTGGCGAGGCGCTGGATGCGGTGGCCGCCTTCGGCATTGGGGCTTTCGCCATGGCTGCGCATATCGAGCGCGATGACCCGGCGTGTCTTCGCCAGCTCATCGATGTTGCGTCCGTATTCGGCCGCTGACTGTGACCAGCCCGGAATCATGATCAGCGGCTGGCCGGAGCCAGCCTCGATGGCATGCAACACGGCGCCGCCGGGCAGTTCGATCATTCTATCAGTTGGCATGTGAAGCTCCTGTGTTGCGGCTTAGAGTTGAACGCCCTTGGTCAGCGCGCCGTCGATGACAAGGTTGGTGCCCATGGTGAAGCTCGAGGCGGGGCTCGCAAGGAACACGATGCCCTTGCCGATCTCCTCGGCGGTGGCCATGCGCCCTGTTGGGTTGAGCGACAGGGCCCGCTGGAACAGGTCCGGCATGTTCTTTTCGATGTAGTGCCAGATGCCATCCTTGAAATAGACGTTGCCCGGCGACACCGAATTCACGCGGATCAGCTTGGGCGCCAGCTTGTGCGCAAGCCCATGCGCATAATGGATGAGCGCCGCCTTGAAAGCGCCATAGGCGGGCGAGGTGAAATCAATCTCGCGCCCGGAAACCGATGACACGATGACGATTGATGGCCACTTTGATTTCTCGAGATAGGGCAGGGAGGCGTTCACCGTGCGCACCGTGTGCATCATGTCGATGTCGAACTGGGCCCGCCAGGAGTCCTCGCTGTCCTCAGCCGCCGCCAGCGCCGAGACATTGGCGACCACGATGTCAATGCCGCCCAGCGCCTTCGCGCTGTCATTGACCCAGCCTTCGAGCGCCTGCTTGTTGCCGACGTCGATTGCCTGGCCAAAGGCCTTGACGCCTTGCGCCTTCAGACCTTCAACGGTAGCCGCAATCTCGCCGGCATTGCGGGCGCAGACCGAGACGTTGGCGCCCTCCGCGGCAAACATGTCTGCCGCGCGCCGCCCAATACCCTTTGTGCCGCCGGTGACCAGCGCGTTCAAACCCTTGAGGCCGAGATCCATGTCTATTCTCCCTATTGGCGGATGTATGATTTCAGAATTGATGCCCCGAGCGTATACTTCGGGTCAACCATGTTGCCCACCCGCATGCGCCCGGCCTGGGTCAGCAGAAAATAGGCTTCCAGCTCGTCAAAGCCATAATCCGCGGCCAGCCAGCGGGTAAGTTCGCGATAGGCAATGCGGGCGGCGTCTTCCATCGGCCGCGCCGATCCGATGG
>NZ_JBJTER010000010.1:0-4107 GCF_046093005.1 Aestuariivirga sp. | reverse complement strand
TATTGCGCAAGGCGGCACAGCGCACCGTCGAAGGCCTCTGGACCGCCATTGGTGACATGCTGCCAGTCTTCAAGCCTCAGGAATGCCGAAACTACTTCGCCGCAGCAGGATATGATGCAGACTGATGGGATTCCGCTCTAGTGCTTCTTCTCCGCGTTCCGCTTGTGGACCGCGAGCGCCATCATGCGGCGGTCGCGCCAGGCGGTGGTGGCGTCGAGCTTGTCGCGGGGAACCTCGGCGCGGCGCGCCGCGTCAAGCGATGCGGCGATGTCATCCGGCCATGGTTTTGCTGCCGCCTGGCTGTCGCCGATGCGGCGGATCATGGCGCCGTAGCGGGCCAGATAATCGGCAACGCCCTGCGGCGCGTTGAGATCGATGGTCTCGATCGGTCCCATGAAGCTCCAGCGCAGGGCGAGGCCATCCGTCACCGTCTTGTCGAGGTCCTCGGGCGTCACATAATCCTCGGCGATCAGGCGGAACGCCTCGTTCAGCACCGCAAGCTGCAGGCGGTTGAGGATGAAGCCCTCGATTTCGCGCTTCACGGTGATCGGCACCATGCCGCAGCTTGTCATGAACTGGCGGGCGGCGGCGATGGTTTCCGGCGCGGTGAAGCCGGCCCCGCAGAGTTCGACGATCGGCGCCAGATGCGGCGGGTTCAGGGGATGGGCGACGAGGCAGCGGGCGCGGCTTTGCAGGCCTTCGAAGATGATCGATGGCATGATCGCCGAGGTCGAGCTGGACAGGATCGCATCGGCTGGCGCCAGCCGCTCAACCTCCGCGAACAAGGCCTGTTTTGGCTCGGCGCGCTCGACGATGTTTTCCTGAACGAAGCCCGCGCCGCCGACCGCCTCGGCAAGAGCCGCCGCGCCCCGGATTCGCGTATGGACCGTCTCCGCCGCGTCGATCAGCCCGGCCTCCGCCATTTCCGGCAGCGTACGGGCAAGGTGGGCGAGCGCTTTCTCGACCTGGGCCGGGTCCTGGTCCCACAGGCGCACCTCATGGCCGCCGCAGGCGAACACCATGGCCCATGACCGGCCGATCAGGCCGGAACCGAGGATGGCCGTCTTCACCGCGGAACCGGCGCGCCAGGATGCATGAGGCCCTGGGCTTTCAGATCCTGCCACAGGGCCTTGGGGATGCTAGCGTCGAGGGTGGCCACGTTGAGCGCCACTTCCCTGGCGCTGACGCCGCCCGGAATGACGCTCACCACCTGCGGATGATGCATGGGGAAGCGCAGCGCCGCTTCGGCCAACTTCACCTTATGCCGCTTGCACACCGCCTCGATTTTCGCCACCCGGTCGCGGATGGCTTTCGGCGCTTTCGAATAGTTGTACCAGGCGCCGGGCTTCGGTCCGGTGGCCAGAATGCCCGAGTTGTAAGGCCCGCCCAGCACGATGCCGATGCCTTTTTCCTGGCACAGCGGCAGGAAACTCTCGAGCGCCTCCTGTTCGAGCAGCGTGTAGCGCCCGGCGAGCAGGAAGAGATCGAAGCTTGCCGCCTTGGCCAGGGTTTCGCAGACCTGCCATTCATTGACACCGGCGCCGATGGCCTTGATGACCTTCTCGTCCCGGAGCTTGGCCAGCGCCTTGAAGCCGCTCTTGAGGACGGTCCGCACATGCGCGTCACGCGCGTCGGCCGTCTTGTGGGTGAAGATGTCCACGTCATGGACGAAAATCACATCAATCGAATCGATGCCGAGGCGTTCCAGCGAGAATTCGATCGACCGCATGAAACCGTCATAGCTGTAGTCATAGCGCTCCTTGCGCGATGGCGTGTCGAAGAACTTGCCGATGCCGGTGCGCTCCTTCGGGGGGCAGACATCGAGCAGGCGGCCGACCTTGGTCGACAGCACATAGTCCTTGCGCTTGCGGCCATAGAGGAAGCGGTTGAGCCGGGTTTCCGACAGGCCGAGGCCATAGAGCGGCGCGGTGTCGAAATAGCGGATGCCGGCCGTCCATGCTGCTTCCAGCGTGGCCTGCGCCTCCTCCGGATCGATGGCGCGGTAGAGATTGGCAATGGGCGCCGCGCCAAAGCCCAGCTCGGTGAAGCTGATGGTTTGCCCCGACGGCGCCCGGAAATTCCGCTTTTTCATCTTCGACAGCCTCCTCAAATCTGCGGTGCGGCATGCGGCTGGGCCCGGCTGGCGCCCGCGAAATCGGGCGTGACGGCTCTTTGCGGCATGCTAACATGCGTATTGTATTCACGAAGCGGAGAAGCTCCGCAAGAGAGAAGCGAGAAACACGATGATTGCCAGCGTTCCGAAACGGCCCCGCATGCTCCGCCTGTCACCGGCTGATAATGTTCTCGTTGCCATCGATACGGTCGACAAGGGCAGCGTGGCGCCTGAAGAGATCACGGCGCTCGACCGCATCGGCAAGGGCCACAAGATGGCGGCGGCTGATATCCGCGCCGGCGAGCCCGTCCGCAAGTTTGGCCAGATCATCGGCTTCGCGAAGCAGGACGTTCCCAGGGGCAGCTGGGTTCACGAGCACAACACCGGCATGCAGGACTTCGACCGCGATTATGCCTTCGCGCAGGATGCCAGGCCCGAGGATATTCTGCCGCTCGGCCAGCAGGCCACATTCCAGGGTATCCGCCGCCCCAACGGCAAGGTCGGCACCCGCAACTACATTGGCGTGCTGACCTCGGTGAATTGTTCGGCCACGGTGGCCGGCTTCATCGCCGAGGAGGTGAAGCGCTCCGGCATGCTGGCGGACTACCCCAACATCGACGGCGTGGTGGCGCTGAAGATGGACAATGGCTGCGTCGTCGATTACCGCGGCGTGATCTTCGACATCCTCAAGCGCACCGCCTGGGGCTATGCCACCAACCCGAACATGGGCGGCGTCTTGATGGTGGGGCTGGGCTGCGAGGGCTTCCAGATTCCGCGCTTCAAGGAGGCCTATGGCGTCACCGAGAGTGAAACCTTCCGGACCATGACGATCCAGGAAACCGGCGGCACGCGCAAGACCGTGGCTGCCGGCGTCGCTGCGATCCGTGAAATGCTGCCGCATGTGAACGCTGTGAAGCGCGAGACCTGCCATGCCTCCGAGCTGATCGTGGCGCTGCAATGCGGCGGTTCCGACGGCTATTCCGGCATCACCGCAAATCCGGCCCTGGGGGCCGCCGTCGACATTCTGGTGCGGCACGGTGGCACCGGCATCCTCTCGGAAACGCCTGAGATCTATGGCGCCGAGCACTTGCTCACGCGGCGCGCCGCCAGCCGCGAGGTTGGCGAGAAGCTGGTCGGCATCATCAAGTGGTGGGAGGAATACACCCGCCGCAACAACATGGAGATGAACAACAACCCGTCGCCCGGCAACAAGCTGGGCGGGCTCACCACCATTCTCGAAAAATCGCTGGGGGCCGCCGCCAAGGGCGGAACCACCACGCTGCGGCATGTCTACAACTATGCCGAGCCGGTCACCGGCAAGGGCTTCGTGTTCATGGACACGCCGGGTTATGACCCCGTGGCGGCGACCGGCCAGGTGGCGGGCGGCGCCAATCTCCTGTGCTTCACCACGGGCCGCGGCTCCGCCTATGGCTGCAAGCCGGTGCCGTCGATCAAGCTCGCCACCAATACCGACATCTACAATCGCATGATCGACGACATGGACATCAACTGCGGCGACATTCTCGATGGCGTGTCGATCGAGGAGAAGGGCCAGCAGATTTTCGATCTGATGCTGAAGGTGGCGTCGGGCCAGCGCACCAAGTCCGAGGAACTGGGCTATGGTGACAATGAGTATGTGCCATGGCACATCGGCGCGACAATGTAAGACAGCCCAGACCGTTGATTCCCATCATTCCGGGACATGCTCTTGCGTCTTCTTTGGCGGCTGACGAGAAGATGCCACCGTCAGGCCGTGACATCATGATCGCTCTTGATCATCTTCTGCTCGCCAGCGGCACCGGTTAACCAAACGTAAATTTGCCATTGTTACTGCCTTCTGTGCTGGAACAGAGGGGGCATCAGCCTGTCGAGAACGAAAAACAGCAAAGTTGAGCGCCGGGAACCGCAGCTGTTTTCCGATGGCCAGCGCCGCAAGTCCGGCAACAAATTCTCCAAAGCAGCGAGTCCCCGACGGCGCTCGCTCGTCTGGGTGC
>NZ_JBJTER010000009.1:0-3839 GCF_046093005.1 Aestuariivirga sp. | reverse complement strand
TGGCGCCTCGGCGATGCCACGGTCAAGCCGTGGCATGACGAGAAGAGTGGTGCTGCTGGTAGGGTGCCACGGTCAAGCCGTCCCCAATTCTCGTCATGGCCGGGCTTGACCCGGCCATCGTCATGGGCGCTGGCGTCTCGGCGATGCCACGGTCAAGCCGTGGCATGACGAGAAGAGTGGTGCTGCCGGTAGAATGCCACGTTCAAGCGGTCCCCAATTCTCGTCATGGCCGGGCTTGACCCGGCCATCGTCAGGGGCGCTGGCGCCTCGACGATGCCACGGTCAAGCCGTGGCATGACGAGAAGGGTGCTGCTGCTGGCAGGATGCCAGGTTCAAGCGGTCCCCACTTCTCGTCATGGCCGGGCTTGACCCGGCCATCGTCATGGGCGCTGGCGCCTCGGCGATGCCACGGTCAAGCCGTGGCATGTCGTGAAGAGGGGTGCTGCTGGCAGGGTGCCACGGTCAAGCCGTGGCATGATGAGAAGCGTGGTGCTGCTGGCAGAATGCCACGGTCAAGCCATGGCATGGCGAGAGCGTGCCGCCTGGATGACAGCTAGTTCGGCTGTGTGGCCATCACCGCTTCCATCACCCGCTCGAGGTTGAAGCTCCCTGGCTTCTGGCGTGGCGGGAACTCCTTGAAGCTCTGCAGCCACTTGGCCACATAGGCGCCGGCCGGGGCGATCAGGAACATGCGTTCCAGATACCAGCGCTGGAAGCCCATGGCGTTTTCGTGTTCGGCGCGCTCGAAGGGGTCCATCCTGAGATTGGCGATCTTCGGCGCGCGGAGCACCGTGAAGGGCTCCTGCCACACTTTCAGGCCCTCAGCTTGCTGCTCCAGGAAGGTGATCTTCCAGTTGTTGTAGCGGAGCGCGGCCACGCTGCCATCATCGGTCCAGTAGATGAAGTCCTTGCGCGGCCATTCGGCCTGGCCCGTGAGGGCGGGACCCAGATCATAGCCGTCAAGATGAACCTTGTAGTCGCGGCCGCCGATGCTGGCGCCCTTGAGCAACTGCTCCTTGACGTTTGGGTTACCCGCGGCGGCGACCAGCGTGGTCAGCATGTCTTCATGGGCGGCGATATCGTTGATCACCGTGCCGGGCTTGATCACGCCGGGCCATCTGATGACCGTCGGCACGCGGTAGCCACCTTCCCACTGCGTATTCTTTTCGCCGCGGAACATGGTGGTGCCGCCGTCGGGCCAGGTGAAGGTTTCAGCGCCGTTGTCGGTCGAGTACATCACGATGGTGCTGTCCTCGATCTTCAGGTCTTTCAGCTTGGCGAGCAACTGGCCGACATGGGCATCATGCTCCACCATGCCGTCCGCATAGATGCCAAGCCCGGTCTTGCCTTCCGATTCCGGCTTGAGATGCGTGAAGATGTGCATGCGGGTGGAGTTCCACCACACGAAGAACGGCTTTCCGGCCTTGTGAGCGTTCTCCATGAAGGTGAGGGCTGCGGCGGTCACCTCGTCGTCCACCGTTTCCATGCGCTTGCGCGTCAGGGGGCCGGTATCCTCGATCTTCTGTGTGCCGTCCGGGTTGGCGAAGGCGTGGATGACGCCGCGCGGCCCGAACATCTTCTTGAATTCGGGATCCTGCGGGTAGTCCGGGTTCTCCGGCTCTTCCTCGGCATTGAGGTGGTAGAGATTGCCGAAGAACTCGTCGAAGCCGTGGTTGGTGGGCAGCATGTCGTCGCGGTCGCCCAGGTGGTTCTTGCCGAACTGGCCGGTGGCGTAGCCCCGCGCGCGGAGCAGGACGGCGATGGTCGGATCCTCAACCTTCATGCCCTCGGGCGCGCCCGGCAGGCCCACCTTGGTGAGGCCGGTACGGATCGGCGACTGGCCGGTGACGAAGGCGGCGCGGCCCGCCGTACAGCTCTGCTGGCCGTACCAGTCGGTGAACAGGGCGCCCTGTTCGGCGATCGAGTCGATATTGGGCGTGCGGTAGCCCATCATACCGCGGTTGTAGGCGCTGATGTTGAAGCCGCCGATGTCGTCGCCCCAGATGACCAGGATATTGGGTTTCTGGCTGTCGGCCTGGGCCGTGGTTGCCACAGCGCCAAGGGCCAGCAACCCGGCTGCAAGCAGGGTCAGACGCTTTGCGAGACTCGGGCTTTTACGGGTGATGTCAGGCATCGATCTTCCTCCATGACAGCGGCGGTTACGGTATCATTGACATAAGCGAAGATCGGATGGATCAATTGTACTGGAGCGAGCAATTTGACCGGGCTGATCAGGATTTATGCAGTTAGCGGACGCCGTTGAGGTGGCCAGGAAAAGCCGGTGGCTCGCCCAGTTCGACCGCCGCACCCAGGACCTGGTCTGTTCACGCATGCGGCTGGTCTCGCTGCCAAGAAACCGCATGCTGTTCGATATGGAAGATGCCGCAACCGACATCTACTGCCTGGTCTCCGGTTGCGCGGTGATCGCCATTCCGCATCCCGTGCAGGGCGTGGTCAACGCCCATGTGATGTTCGCCGGCCGCTGGTTCGGCGAGCCGGCGGCGCTGGGCCGCCGCCCGCGCATTATCTCCGTGCTGGCCCGGCGGCCAACCGAACTCCTGGCCCTGCCGCAGGCGCGGGTTGCCGAATTGCTCAAGGCGGAGCCGGCGCTGGACTGGGTGTTCTTCAATCTGATGGCCTGGAACGTGGAGGAATATCTGCTCCACGCGGTCGATTTGCTGATCGTCGATCCGCGCCTCAGGCTCTATTCGCGCCTGCTCACTTTCGCTGGCCGGCTGCTGAACCATCTGCCGCCATCGCCGGTGGCCATTCCCATGACCCAGGAGGAACTGGCCGTCGCCAGCAACATGTCACGCTCCACGGTCTATCATTTCCTGAGCGAGCTGGCGGAGCGGAAGATCTGCGAGATCGGCTATCGCGAGATTCGCATTCTCGACGTCGAACGGCTGGACGCGCTGGTGCGCGAGAACCAGTAGCAGCCAGACCTACTGATCCTCGATCGACAGCAGCTTCGAGAGCTCCGGCGCGGTGGGGGCCGTGGCGCCGGGGTTGCGCACGCCCGGCAGCACCACCACGTCGAAGAGTTCGGTGACCCCTTCCTCGAACCGCAGCCATTCCACGATGTCGCCGCTGCGGAGATCGATGACCTGAATGCCGCACCAGGCATCGGCATCGCGCTTCTTGAGCTCCCCGTCGAGCGCCAGACCGGAGAACGAGCCATCGCGCGGCAGCGAAAGCCCCACCAGCGCGAAATGCGAATGAAACGCCAGGCCGCGCAGAAAGCCCGGGCAGAACACCACGCGCTCGAAATTGCCCGACGCCGGATCGATGGTGCCAAGATAGCCGGAGCCCGAGTCCAGGACCCACAGCTTGCCGTCATGCCAGCGCGGCGAATGCGGCATGGACATTTTCTCGGTGATCATCTCATTCGCCTGGATGTCCATCACGCAGCCGCCCTCGGCGCGCCTGGCCCGCCAGCCGTTCACCGCGTCCGAGCGGCTGGTGGCGGTGGCGTAGGCCGGTTTGCCGTCGCGCATGGCAAGGCCGTTGAGGTGGCAGCGGTCCTCAGCGGCAAGCCGCGAGATGAATGGCGGCCGCCACAGCGGCTTGAAGGAATATTTGTGCGACAGGGTGGAGAGGCAGGAGAACAGCGTGTTGATGAAAACGATGCGGCCGTCGCCATCGACCGCGATGTCATGGATGTCGAGATCGCCCGTCGTGGTGGCGCGGCGGGGAATGAAGTGGCGGTCCTTGCCCTCCAGCGACTGGCCGGGCATCAGGATGTTTTCATATTCCCAGACCTGGTTGTGGCCGGCCACGATCAGCCGCTGGTCATCCGCCCACAGGCCCATGGCGCGGCCCATGATGATTTCAAGAAT
>NZ_JBJTER010000008.1:0-8677 GCF_046093005.1 Aestuariivirga sp. | reverse complement strand
CCTGCTGGGCGATACCAACGAGTGGCGCATCGGCGGCCGCTCGGCGCTGCGCAATTTCGATCCGCATCTGAGCGATGTTGATATGGCGATTGCCAGCTTTCCGTCGCGCTTTCCGCTGTGGCCGCTGGACCGGGTTCTGACCAACCGGCATGTCACCGTCTATGAGATGTATGCCGTCGAAACCAAGCTGTCGCGGGTGGCCTCCGATCACCTGCCGGTCAAGGCGGTGATCGGCGTGACACGCGCCGCGGCGAGGCAGATGCTGTCTCCGGCCTGACGGGTCCGCCGCCGGCCGCCCTGCGTAGTATGACCGGTGATGGCGGGAGACCAGATGCTGCTCGAAGTCAAGGACGTCGGCAAAGCCTATGCGACCAGCGAAGGGCATTTGCAGGTTCTGCGCGGGGTGAGCTTCGCCGTCGATCGCGCGGAGTGTGTGGCGCTCACCGGCGAATCAGGGAGCGGCAAGAGCACGCTGCTGCATCTCGTGGGTGGGCTCGACCGGCCTGACGCGGGCGCTGTTCTGTTCGAGGGCCGCGACATCACGAAGCTGGGCGAGGCGGAGCTCGCGGCCTACCGGCGGTCCAGCGTCGGCCTCGTGTTCCAGCAATTCAATCTTATTCCATCACTCGACGTGGCGGCCAATCTGGCGTTCCAGGCACGGCTCGCCGGACGCCATGATGCCGCCTGGTGCGCGCAGCTCGCTGAACGGCTCGGGCTGTCTGCCTTGCTCACGCGCTATCCGGAGCAACTGTCGGGCGGCCAGCAGCAGCGGGTGGCGATCGGCCGCGCGCTGGCGCTGAAGCCGCCGCTGATCCTCGCCGACGAGCCCACCGGCAACCTCGATGAAGCAACCGGGGACCAGGTCCTTGACCTGATGCTAGCGCTGCAGGCCGAGACCGGTGCGGCGCTGCTCATGGTTACCCACTCGACCCGGCTTGCCGCCAGGCTTGGGCGGCGGCTTCATTTGAGCGCCGGAAGGCTCGCCTGATGTTGTGGCAAGGCTTTCTCGTTCTGCTGTCACACTGGCGGCGGCATCGTCTGCAACTCGCCATGCTGTTGGCGGGCCTGGCGCTTGCCACCGCGCTGTGGTCGGCGGTGCAGGCGATCAATGCGCAGGCGCGGCTCAGCTATGCCCGTGCCGCGGCCGTGGTGGGGCAGGACCGGCTTGAAACCCTCGTCCGTGCCGATGGCGCGCTGATTGATGAGCGGCTCTATGTGCGTCTGCGCAAGGCGGGCTGGCTCGTCGCGCCGGTGCTCGAAGGCGAGGCGCGCTTCGGAACCAAGCGGCTCCGGGTGATCGGCATTGACCCGCTGACCTTGCCGCCCGCCGCGGCGCAGGTTGATGTCACGGCAGCGGATATCGGCCTTGCCGCGGTCATCACGCCACCGGGGCTGCACATCGTGGCGCCCGAAACGGCCGCCCGCCTCGAAGGCATGAAGACGCCGCCCTTGCGGCTCACCGACACGCTGCCGCCCGGTACGGCGCTCACTGACATCGGCGTCGCCCAGCAATTGCTCGATGCGCCGGCCCTCGTGTCGCGGCTCCTGCTGTGGCCGGAACAACGCGACGGGCTGCCGCCGCTCGCCGGTCTCGCGCCGGAGCTGGAGCGCCGCGCTCCAGCGGCCGAAACCGATCTCTCGCGGCTCACTGACAGCTTCCACATGAACCTCACGGCCTTCGGCTTCCTGGCTTTCGCGGTGGGTTTGTTCATCGTGCATGCGGCCATCGGCCTTGCCTTCGAGCAGCGCCGGCCGGTGGTGCGCACGCTGCGCGCCCTCGGCTTGCCGCTGAGACATCTTGTCGTGCTTTTCCTGGTTGAGCTTCTGGCCTTGTCGCTGGCGGCAGGGCTCGTTGGCGTGGCATTGGGCTATGCTGTCGCCGCTTTGCTGCTGCCGGATGTGGCCGCGAGCCTTAAGGGCCTTTACGGCGCCGAAGTACCAGGCCAACTGGCGATCACGCCATCGGTCTGGCTGCTGGGAATCGCCATCGCGGTCGCTGGCACTCTGGCCTCGGCGGCTTCACGGCTATGGCGGGTGGCCGCCGCGCCACTGCTGGCTCCGGCCCAGCCGCGCGGCTGGAGCCTGGCTGCCGGAAAAGCACTCCGGCTTGAGGCACTGGCCGGTGCCGGCCTGCTAGCGGCGGCCGCGCTGGCCGTAAGGTTTGGAGATGGTCTCGCGGCGGGTTTCGCGGCGCTGGCGGCGGGCCTGCTTGGCGCAGCGCTGCTGTTGCCGCTCATGCTTTCGGGGCTCATGGCCCTGGCGGGCAGATTGTCCAGGGGCGTGGTTACGCAATGGTTCTGGGCCGACAGCCGCCAGCAGCTTCCCGGACTGTCGCTGGCGTTGATGGCCTTGCTGCTGGCGCTCGCCGCCAATGCCGGTGTCGGCACGATGGTGAATAGTTTCCGCCTCACCTTCGTTGGCTGGCTCGATCAGCGGCTCGCCGCTGAACTCTATGTCACGGCCCGCGGCGAAGATGAGGCAGCCGCCATGCGCGAATGGCTCGTCCAGCGCAGCGATGCGGTATTGCCGATCTGGGCCACCGAGATTCGTCTTGCTGGCCAGCCGGTCCAGGTGGTCGGCGTTGCCGACCATGCGACCTACCGTGACAACTGGCCGATGCTTGCCGTGGCGCCACAGGCATGGGACCTGATCGCCAGAGGCGAGGCCGTGCTGGTGAACGAGCAGCTGGCGCGCCGCGCAAGCCTTGATCTTGGCCAGAGCGTTGCGCTGCCCGGCAACCGGAGCCTGCCGATCGCCGGGATCTACTCCGACTATGGAAACCCCAAGGGCCAGGTCATGGTGGGTCTTGATCTCTTGCTGGCGCTGGACCCTGAGGTGAGCCGCCTGCGCTATGCGGTGCGGGTCGCGCCGGAAAGAGCGGCTGCGTTGGCTTCCGAACTCCGCGAGGCCTTCGCGCTTCCCGCGGAGAGCATCGCCGACCAGGCGGAGGTCAAGGCGTTCTCGCTGCGTATTTTCGAGCGCACCTTCGCGGTCACCGCGGCGCTCAATGTGCTGACGCTGGGTGTCGCCGGGCTGGCAATTTTTGCCAGTCTCCTCACCTTGGCGGATATGCGCCTCGCGCAGCTGGCGCCTGCCTGGGCGATGGGTCTGACGCTTCGCAGGCTGGCGCTGCTGGAGCTGTTGCGCAGCCTCGCGCTCGCCGCGTTCACGATGTTGGCAGCCGTGCCCGCCGGGCTGGCGCTGGCCTGGCTGTTGCTGGCGGTTGTCAATGTTGAAGCATTCGGCTGGCGCCTGCCGATGCACGTGTTTCCGGAAGACTGGGTGAGGCTGGCGCTGCTGGCAATCGTCAGCGCGGCCGTGGCCGCGGCGATCCCCGCCCTGCGGCTGATGCGTTTGCCGCCCGCTGAGCTGCTGAAGGTGTTTGCCAATGAACGTTAGGCTGATTGTTCTTTTCCTGCTGGCGATGGCCGTGCCGGCGCTGGCCCAGGGCTTCGCAGGCCTTGGCGGCGATGCGGAGGGCTTCGCCATGCCCGAGCGTGGCAGGGCGCTCATCTTCCCGCGCGATCATGGCGCGCACCCGGCTTACCGTATCGAATGGTGGTACCTCACCGCCACGCTCAGCGGCGCCGACGGCCATGACTATGGCGCGCAATGGACGCTGTTCCGGTCCGCCCTCAAACCCGAAGAGCAACCGGGCTGGCAGAGCCCGCAGCTGTGGATGGGCCATGCCGGGCTGACGACGGCCACGAAACATTATTCCGCCGAACGCCTGGCGCGCGGCGGCATCGGCCAGGCTGGTGTCGGGCTCACGCCGTTCGTGGCTGAGATCGACGACTGGCGCATGGCATCGCGTGCCGCGCCGGGGTCCGACGAGATCACGGCACTCGATGTCTCGGCGGGCGGCGGCGGCTTTTCCTACCGTCTCAAGCTCGATGCCACGGGCCCGCTGGTGCTGCAGGGCGATCGTGGCTACTCGGTGAAATCAGACAAGGGCCAGGCCAGCTACTACTATTCGCAGCCATTCTACCAGGTGAGCGGAACCATCACGGTCGAGGGCCGGGAAGTGGAGGTGACCGGCGAGGCCTGGTTCGATCACGAATGGTCGTCGCAGCCCCTGAGCCCTGATCAGACCGGATGGGACTGGTTCTCATTCCATTTCGACTCGGGCGAAAAGCTGATGGGCTTCCGGCTGCGCGATCAGGGCCCCGGCTTCACCTCCGCAACCTGGATCGGCAAGGATGGCGTTCCGGAGCCGCAGCCGCCCGGAGCGCTGGCGGTCGAACCTCTTGCCTTCGAAAATGTTGACGGCCGCAAGGTGCCGGTGCGCTGGCGCGTGGCGCTGCCGTCCAAAGGCCTTGACGTCACCACCCGGGCGCTCAATCCGAAAGCCTGGATGGACACCCAGGTTTCCTATTGGGAAGGCCCGGTCAGGATCGAGGGATCGCATCCAGGCCGCGGCTATGTTGAGATGACCGGCTACTGACCCAGCTTGGACAGCGCCTCGCGCGGCATCCGGCAGGCCACCGAATAGGCGGGGTTGAAAACATTGGCCACGTCATAGCGCACCCATTGGCCCATGACATGGCTTGCTGACACCTCGTCGAGGCCAAAGTCAGCCATCAGCCAGTCCAGCATCTCGGTGGTGGCGTGCTGCAGGGCCTGGTCGAGCGGGCGGGCATTGCCGATGGTGAAGATCTCCCGTTCATTCATGCCGCGCGGCCAGCCAATCTTCCGGCCCTTCAGCACGCGCAGCGTGAAGGTCACCTCGGCGGCCGTCTCGATACCGGTGCCGACGATTTCGCCATCGCTCTGCTGGGCGTGCACGTCGCCGAGGAAGAAAAGCGCGCCCGGCACCGAGACCGGAAACATCGCTTCAACACCAGCCCGAAAGCCGCGGTAGTCCATGTTGCCGCCATAGCGTCCGCTGGTCGCCGTCGAAATCGCCTGGCCCAAGTCCGGCGCCACGCCGAAACAGCCGATCATCGGTTCGACCGGCACCGACCACGCGGCAAGGGCCGGTGGCGGGTCGGCGAGCCTCGCGCGGCCGGCAGCGGCGTCAATTATCCAGTTTACGATACGGTGATCTGGAAAACGTCTTACCGCACGTGGATCGACGACATTGGCGCTCAGAACATCGAAGGTCCAGCCAGTAGCGCGGGTCATGCGGATATCGCGGATGGCGACCAGCAGCGTGTCTCCCGGTTCCGCACCGGTTACGAGGAATGGCCCGGTCATTGGGTTGGGGCGGGTCGCAATCTGCTGGCCGAGATGGTCGAAGCCATGCGCGTCAGCGGTTGCCGCGACAATGGTGTCGCCGCTGGCAACGGTCATCACCGGCGCATGGCCGCCGATGGTGTTGTGCAGGAGCGTTGGCGTGAAGCGTTGCAAGGTGATCAGCCAAGGCTCCCGGCGAGCAGTTTCTTCGCCAGGATGACGGTGGCGGGGCCATTGGCGGCGGTGCCGTCGGCGCCCAGCGCTTCCACCCATTGCGGATTGCGGGCAATGGCCGAGCCGCCCACCATGATCCCCACCTTGGGGTTCAGCGACAATTCCCGCACCCGGGCAATGGCCGTCGCCAGCGCTTCCTGGTGAATGTCCGAGCCCAGCGAGAAGCCGATCACCCCGAACCACTCCTGCGCGGCGATGTCGGCGGCTTCCTCAAACCGTGGCGTGGTGCAGGTCCACACATGCCAGCCTGCCGCACGCAGGAATTTCTGCACGATGGCGCTGCCATAGCTGTGCTGCTCGCCCGGCGCCACCGCCAGCAGAACCTTTCGCTTCGCGTCCAACGCTTCAACGGGCTCGAGCCCTTCGAACAGAAGAACGATCCGCTGCAGCCGCGACACGCCAAGTGTCACATCCACGAAGTCGATCTTGTCGTCGTTCCACAACTCGCCAAGATGGCGGGCGGTCGGTTCCAGCAGATCGGCATAGAGGCTATCGAGTGAGACGCCGTCATTCTTGAGGCGGAGAAGGAATTCCGCCGCGCCGTCGCCTTGCTGTCCCAGAACGAGGTTTGCCAGTTCGGCAATCTCGGCAGATCCCGGCGAGGTGGCTGGCGCATCTGTCCCGGCCTCGCCGCGCGCCTTGTCATGAAGCGCCAGCAGGCGGGGCACCACCAGTTCTGCGACGATCCGGCTCAGCTTGGCGTAGCGGACTTCCGGCGCATCGATTGCAACGGGCAACGGCGGCAGGAAATCAACCTCCGGTCCCGTGCCTCCCGCCCGGTTCATGCTTGGCCTTTCATGGCCAGCCCCTGCGGACTCGTCCTGTTGTTGCGCCATCCCCCGTGTCCTTGCCGAGGCTGCCGGTCATCCGCCGGAGCCCTTATTGGATCGGATGATAGGTGCGCGCGGCCGGGGCTGCAATCAGTCATTTCGCGGTTGCGGAAAAATCACACAGCCACGCTCCGCCGCGTGATGTCTTTTGCACAAGACAGGCCAGTTTGGAGGCGGCCGGCCTGCCGTGCTAGCTGGTTCGCCAGCAGAAGGACACGCATGACATGACCACACATCCGCTCGATCCCCTGACCAAGGACGAAATCGCCCGCGCCCGCGATATCGTCAGGCGCGACGGCGGCCTGAGTGCGAAAGCCTGGTTCGAGACCGTCGCGTTGCAGGAGCCCGGCAAGGCCGCCCTGGCCAGCGGCAGCGCCCGCCGCGAGGCCTTCATCTGCTGCTATGATCCGGCCTCTGGCCTTACCTGGGAAGGCGTCGCCGACCTTGGTGCCGGCGCGCTTCGGCTTTGGGGCGAGGTGGCGGGCATGCAAGCGCGCATCGTCGCTGATGAGTTCGTCGCCGGGGGCGAGGCGGCCAAGAAGGACCCGCGCTTCATCGCCGCCTGTGCGAGACGCGGCATCACCGACATGGACAGCGTTTTGGTGGAAGCCTGGGCAGCGGGCTATTTCGGCATTCCGGAGGAAGAGGGCCGGCGCATCGCCTATGGCCATTGCTGGGTGCGCAACGCGTCCGGCGACAACCCCTATGCGCGGCCCATCGCCAACCTCCATCCGGTGATCGATCTGCGCCGCATGGAGGTGATCCGCGTCGATGATTTCGGCGTGGTGCCGCTGCCGCCGGACGGCACAGATATCATCCAGGCGGCGACCCGCCATGATTTGAAGCCCCTCGAAATCACCCAGCCCGAAGGCCCCAGCTTCACCGTCGACGGCCACGAAGTGCGCTGGCAGAACTGGCGCATGCGCGTCGGCTTTCATGTGCGCGACGGGTTGCTCCTGCATGACATCGGCTATGAGGATCAGGGCCGCCTGCGCCCCATCATGCGCCGCGCCGCGATGGCGGAAATGGTCGTGCCCTATGGCGACCCGACGGGCGGCAACTACCGCCGCAATGCCTTCGATACCGGCGAATATGGCGTTGGCCAGTTTCTCGATTCGCTCACGCTGGGCTGCGATTGCCTGGGCCTCATCCATTATTTCGACGCCTGGAGCCATGACTGGCAGGGCAATCCGAAGCTGATCAACAACGCCATCTGCATGCATGAAGAGGATTTCGGCACGCTGTGGAAGTACACCAACTGGATGACCGGCCAGACGACGGTGAAGCGCTCGCGCCGGCTGGTGATTTCGTCCGTCGCCACCATCGGCAACTATGTCTATGGCTTCTTCTGGTATTTCTATCAGGACGGCAACATCGGGGTGGAGGTGAAGGCCACCGGCATACCCTTTGCCTCGGCGGTGCCGGTGGGGGCGCGTTCGGCCTATGGCGCGCTGATGGCGCCGGGCATCGAGGCGCATGTGCATCAGCATGTGTTCTGCTACCGTTTCGACATGGCGGTGGATGGCCCCCGCAACAGCGTCAAGGAAGTGAACTTCTTTGCCCCGCCCATGGGGGAGGCCAATCCGCATGGCAATGCGATCCGGATCGAGGAGACGCTGCTCGCCTCGGAACTGGCGGCCTGCCGTGACATCGATGTGGCGTCCCAGCGCTATTGGAAGGTGGTGAACCCCAATGTTGTCAATGGTTTGGGTGAGCATCCCGGCTACAAGCTCATGCCGGGCGTCAATGCTTTCCCCTTCCAGCATCCGGACTCGCATGTCGGGCGGCGGGCGGGCTTCATGTATCACCATTTCTGGGCCACGCAGTTCGCTCCCGGTGAGCTCTATCCGGCGGGCACCTATCCCAACCAGCACAAGGGCGGCGACGGCCTGCCTGCCTGGGTCAGGCAGGACCGCTCCCTGGTCAATGAGGATGTGGTGGTGTGGTATGTGATGAATTACCACCACCTGCCGCGCCCGGAGGACTGGCCGGTGCAGCCCTGCGTCTACGCCAATTTCCACTGGATGCCGGTGGGCTTCTTCGCGGCCAACCCGGCGCTGGACGTGCCGTCGCCGGAACCAGAAGCAAGCTGCTGTTGTTGACAGCGCGCCCCGTCATACCGGCGCCAGGAGCCCTGCTGCGGGTCTGCCAGCGTGACCGGCGCAATTGGCGCAGGATGAGAGCAAGCGGCAGCCGCAAGAGATCCGGCATGTTGATGAAGCGGCGCGGCTTCCCGCCCTCGGAACAGGATCCGGCGTCGCTGAAACAGTGCTGCTTCCAACAGTCCGGTTTCTTGGTCTAGAGCGGCACCCTATCTGAATGAATCTTTTTGGGATTCCCAAATCAGCGAGAAAATGATTCACACTGTCTGCCGGGTTTGGAGGCCGGCAGTCATGTCGAAAGCGCTGTCACTCGATCTCAGGGTCCGGGTCCTGGCC
>NZ_JBJTER010000007.1:0-32251 GCF_046093005.1 Aestuariivirga sp. | reverse complement strand
GCCGACGAATTTGCCGCTCCATAGCCGGTTGGCGAAGATGCCACGATCGGCATCCCACAGCTCGCGCGAGATCCGGGCGCGCAAGGACGCCGCATGGGCGAGATGCGGTTCTGCGTCCTCGCCCAGCGCCGCGGCGATCTTCGCAAGGCTCATGCTGTCAAGGCAGCACAGCGAATTGAGGCCCACATCCTCGCTGTCAAGCGTGCGCGAGGCGGCGTTCCAGCTTGCCTCGTCATGCATGGGCGAATTGTCCATGAAGGATTCATCCTTGGCCGCCAGCTTGGTTCCCTTGTAGAGCCCGAGCCCCACGTCGGACGAGCCATATTCGAGAAGCCCGTTGCCGTTGCCGTCACGCGCCCGGCGGAGCCAGAGATTGTTGGCGCGGAGAATGGGATAGGCGATCTCCAGCAGCGCGCGATTGCCCGTGCGCTGATAGACCTGCCAGGCGATGAAGGAAACGAGCGGCGCCTGGGTGCGGTCCACCCAGGCGTCATTGCCGGTCATGATGCAGGGCAGGTTGCCTTCCGGCGTCGCCGCCGAAAGAACAACAGACAGCGTCTCCCGTGCCTGGTCGGCGTCGAACAGCGAGACCAGCAGCGCGTTGACCGCCGTGTCGTTGAGCCAGAAGCCGAAGCCGCCGAATTTCTTGAGATCCCAGTTGCGCGAGCAGGTGATGTAGGGGCGGTGGTTGACGCTGTCCCAGATGGTGTTCCAGCCCATGATGTCACGGATCGCGGCCTGGGCTTCATCGTGATCCGGCGCTGGCCTGGGATCGCTCATCTCGCGGACCCGGGCGATGGCGAGGTCCGGCCGGTCGGCGATGGCGATCCGGATGCTGTTCCCGGCGGCCTCCTCGAGGTTGAAGCGCAGCGCCAGCACGGGCGCCGACGCGGCGCGGGATTCGAGGAACCAGTAGCCCCGCGTTTCAAGCTCACGGGCGACATCGGCTTCGCTCCCGTGGCCGGTGACCAAGAGCGGCGCGCGCCGCGCCGCGACCGCGACGGTGCGCGGACCCACGGTGCAGTAAGCCACCTGCGCGGCCTCGTCATAGCGCCACGGCGCGCCATCCTCCTGGCGCAGCACCAGCAAGACCCAGAAACGCAGGCCCCATTCGCCATGGCGCCTGGTGGACCAGGTGGCCTCGATGTCGAAGTTACTGTGCTTGGCCCATGACCAGTCCAGCACCGTGCCCGCATGATCGAGCCTGGCCTCGACGCGCGCGCCATCGGTATGGTGGGCGCCGAGCCTGATCTGGCTGCCGGGGCCCGGCTGGAGCGCCTTGCCGGTGCTGGCGGCGAAGAACAAGGGCGAGACATGAATGCCAAGCGGCAGGAAGATCATGTCCAGATAGCGATGCGCCGCCCAGGTGTTCCAGGCGCGGTGCAAGGGAACGGGCGGGGTGCGCAAGTAGCTGGGAACGGTCACGGCGTCCACCTTTCGAGAATGGTGCTGCAGGATGCGGTTTCGATCTGCCGGTCATAGCGCGGAACCAGCGTATCCAGAATGCGGGCATGGCCTTCCGCGCTGCCACTCGCCATGGCGTCCGTGGCGAGGATGACGCGGATGCCACGGTCAACGGCCGAGAGCGCGGTGGCCAGCACGCATACATCGGTTTCAACGCCGCTCAGGATCATGGTGTCGCAGCCGAGCCTCTCCAGAACCGCGAGAAAGCCTGGCGCCTCGAAGGCCGAATAGGTGGGCTTGTCCGCCACATGGGCGGGCGGCACCAAGCCGCGCAAGGGCGGCAGCAGATCATAGATGCCCGGATCATTGCTCTGCCCGAGCACGCTGGCCCAGCGGCGGTAATAGGTCTGCCACTGGCCCGGCGCATGGGCCTCGGCATGGGGCGGCATGAAACGGGTGAAAATGGTGCGCGCCGGCGCATGCGCGGCGAGGCGTGTGACGGCGGGCAGGATCGCCAGCGTGGCGGGCGAGGCCCATTCGCTGTTCTCGGCAAAGTAAACCTGCATGTCGACGGCGACATGGCAGGTGGCGCGGCTCAGCGGCCCATGCACCAGCCCGGTGTTCATGACGACACCGCGATGGTGTGGGCGGCGTCCCAGGAAAGCGTAACCGTGGCGCCCGCCTCGAAGAGCCGGCCGGAGGCATTCTGCTCGAAGGCCAAGAACGGCGTGTCGCCAAAGCCCGGAACGGCGACACGGTAGAGCACGCTGGCGCCGGAATAGACGCTCTGCAGCACGGCGCCGGAAAGGGCGTTGGCCTGTGGCGCAGCGCCGCCGCCGATGCGCACCTTCTCCGGCCGCACGATGGCGACGCCGCCCGAGCCACCGGCCGTACGGATGAAGCTGCCGCCCGCCAGCACCAGCCCGCCATCGGCCGGTGTTCCGCGCAGCACATTGGCATCGCCCATGAATTGCGCGGCGAACACGCTCACTGGCCGTTCATAAACCTCCTGCGGCGCGCCGACCTGCACGATGCGGCCTTCATGGATGATGGCGATGCGGTCAGACAGCGTCAGCGCCTCTTCCTGGTCATGGGTCACGAAAATGGTGGTGATGCCGGTGCGCCGCTGGATGTCGCGCAGCTCCACCTGCATTTCCTGACGGAGCTTACGGTCGAGCGCGCCCAGGGGCTCATCGAGCAGGAGAACGCGGGGCCCGGTGATGAGCGCGCGGGCCAGCGCCACGCGCTGCTGCTGGCCGCCCGAGAGCTCGCGCGGCTTGCGCTCACCCAGGCCTTCGAGCCGCACCAGCGCGAGGTACTGCGCGATCTTCGCGGCCGTCTCCGCCTGCGGCGCGCCGCGCACCTCAAGCCCGAAAGCCAGGTTGCGGTTGACCGTGAGATGCGGAAATAGCGCATAGGACTGGAACACCATGCCGATGCGACGCCGGTGCACCGGAATCCGCTCCATCGGCTCTCCATCGAAAGCGATGTGGCCCGAATCCGGCGAGACGAAACCGGCAATCGACCTGAGCAGCGTGGTCTTGCCGGAGCCCGATGGCCCCAGGAGGCCGAAGAACTCGCCATTCTTGAACTCCACCGAGACGCCGTCCAGCGCCTTGAAGGCGCCGTAGCGCTTGGTGAGGGAGGTGACGCTGATGGCGGTCATTCAGCGCTCTCCGCCGAACCGGTAGAAGCGCGCCACCAGCAGCATGAGGCTCATGGAAGCGATGATGACGATGGTCGAGATGGCGTTGATCTCCGGCGTGAAGCCCTTGCGGATGGCGGTGAAGATTTCGACGGGCAACGTCGCGGTGCCGGGCGCGGCGAGGAAATAGGAAATCACGAACTGATCGAAGGAGACCGCGAAGGCGAACATCGCCGCCGCCACGATGCCGGGGGCCAGGATGGGCATGGTCACGCGCAGGAAGGCCTGGGCGGGCGTGGCGCCGAGGCTTGCCGCGGCCTCCTCCAGCTCGGGCCCATGGGCGGCGAGCCTCGCGCCCACCACCACGATGACATAGGGGATGGACAGCGCCACATGACCGAGCAGGATCGCATGCAGGCCGCGGCCGACGCCCGTCCAGAAGAAAAAGATCAGCATCGCCGTGCCGATGATCAGCCATGGAATGGTGACCGGCGGAAACAGCATGAGCTGCAGGAAGCGTTTGCCGGTGAATTCATGGCGCGCCAGGCCGAGTGCCGCCAGCGTGCCGAGCGTGGTGGCGATGACGGCGGTGAGGCAGGCGATCCATACGCTGTTCCAGCCGGCGGTGAGCAGCCTCTCGTTGTGCATGAGCGACGTGAACCATACGAGATCGAAGCGGAACGGCAGCTCGTAGAGCGGCGAGGCGTTGAAGGCCATGGCCATCATGATGGCGATGGGAACATAGAGAAAGGCCAGGATGGCGGCCAGATATGCGTAGCCAAGCGCGCGCATGCCGCTACCGCGCCAGCCTTGGCCGCAGGAACGGGTAGGATGCCGCCAGGATCAGCAGGATGATGGCCAGCATCATGAAGGACAGGGCGGCGCCCAGCGGCCAGTTGAAGGTGGCCGTGAACTGGCTTTCGATGATCGGGCCCAGCATGATCGCATCCTTGCCGCCGAGGATGCGCGGCTCCATGAACGAGCCGGTGACCGGCACGAAGATGAGGAACACGCCGGCCAGCACGCCGGGAAGGCTCAGGGGCAGCATCACCCGCATGAAGGCCTGAAGCCTGCTCGCCCCCAGCGAGCGCGCGGCTTCAATGACGCGCTCGTCGATGGCCTGCAGCGACACATAGATGGTGAGCACCGCATAGGGCAGATAGGCGTGGATGAGGCCGATGACGATGGCCGGATAGGTGAAGATGATGTCAAAGGGCCCGCGCAGCACCATGGTCCATGAGAAGGTGCGCACCAGCGCATTGGACCAGAAGGGCAGGATGATCAGCAGGAAGATCGCCTCGCGGGCGCGGCCGGCGATCATCCGGGTCAGCACCATCGCCACCGGATAGCCGAGCACCACGCAGGCCGCCGTCACATAGAAGGCAAGCTCCAGCGAGCGCAGCGCATTGTACCAGTAGATCTTCTTGGTGAAGAACGACGCATAATGCTTCAGGGTGAGCTCAGCCTCCCGGCCGCCAACCGGCACCGCCGTGAGGAAGGAGAAGAACAGCATCACCGCAAGCGGCAGCAACACGGTGAACGCCAGCCAGAGATAGGCCGGCGCCACCAGGGCTGCGATATTCAGCTGCGGGCGGCCAGCGGCCATCGGCGGCGGCTACTGCGCGAAGGAGGTCTTTACCTCGTCCCACAGTTCCTGCTGGGCCTGGCGCTGCTGATCGGTGACCGGGGCCATCCACTGCACCCGCTTGACCACCTCGGGGTCGCCCAGCACCGCGCGGTTCAGCGCATCCTCCGGCAGGCCCGCCATGGCCTTGAGGTTGGCCGAGGCTGGGGCGCCGACATTGGTGTCCCACGGCACGTAGAAGGACGGATCGATCATGAAATTGATGAAGGCGTGCGCGCCATCGGGATTGGGGGCATTGGCGGCCACCGCCAGCCCGTCGAACCAGCCGATCGCCCCTTCCTTGGGCACCACGAAGCGCACCGGAAGCTTCATCGCCTTGCGCGAGCGGGACGCGCTGCCGGACCAATAGACCGCCACCAGATAATCACCGGCGGCGAACAGCTTGTTCCACTCGTCCTCGGAAGACCAGAAGGTCTTGAGCTGCGGCTTCAGCGCGGCGAGCTTGTCCTTGATCTTCGCCATGTCGGCGGGGTTGTTGATGTCCTGCCCGGTGGCGAGTGCCGCGAACTGGATCGCCTCCATGGCATCGTCACGCATGCCGACCTTGCCTGCAAATTTCGGATCCCACATCGCCTCGATGCTGTCGATCTTGTCGGTGATCTTCTCATCATTATAGGCAAAGGAGGTGAGGCCCCACACCCAGGCGGACGCAAAATGCTTGCCGTCCTTCACGAAGCGGTCACTGTCACGCAGCGCGGGCGCCAGATCGCCGAAGTTGGAGAGCTTCGCCGTATCGAGCGGCTGGATGAGGCCTTCCTTGGCGGCGTCCATCACATAGATGTTGTTGATCAGCACCACGTCATAGGCGCCGGGGCTGGTGCGCAGCTTGGTGAGCATCTCCTGCTCGGAGTTGAAATAGTCATGCACCACCTTGATGCCGGTGGCCTTCTCGAAAGCCTCCAGCGCCCATTTCTCGTCGGTGCCATAGCCCTGCCAGTTGAGCACCTTGATCTCTCCGGCGGCATGGCCGGGGCGGGACGCGGCGCCCAGCAAGGGAAGCGCGCCCAAGAGCCAGAGCGCGGTGCGGCGATTGATTGAGAGACGCATTGTTTCCTCCTGATTTTATTGGATATTCCTATCACGCGGGCGGTTTTCCGGCAACCCGGTGTTTTCGCCGCAATTGCTTCGGGGGTTCCGTCATGTCAACGTCCGAAGGGTCAGGAAACACGCGCGATGAACGAACTCTCATTCGGCGCACGGAACAAGACGGGCGCTTCCCGATGATGCCGGTGGCCACGGGTCCCTGGTATGAGGTCCACCACATCGGCGGCGGTGTCAGCCGCATTCTCGAAACCCATGTGGCGCCATGGATGCGCTGTAACATGTGGCTCATCCATGGGCGTGACCGGCACCTTCTGGTCGATACCGGCATGGGCCTGCGGCCGCTGAAGCCGGCGATTGCCGCGCTCGCCGAAAAACCCGTGGCGGCGGTCTGCACCCATTGCCATTTCGACCACATGGGCTGCGCGCATGAATTCGACACGCGCCTCGGGCACGCCAGCGAGGCGGCGGACTACGCGGCCCCCGGCAATGACCGGAGCTGCGCCACCCCATGGCTTGGCGCCGAGCTGATCACCGCCCTGCCCCACGCCGGCTATGAGCTGCGCCGCTTCCGGCTGACGCCGGCGCCGCTCACCGGCTATCTCGAGGAAGGTGACGTGCTCGACACCGGTGACCGCGCCTTCCGGGTTTTTCACCTGCCCGGGCATTCGCCGGGGTCGATCGCACTCTATGAGGCCGCGACGAGGACGCTGTTCAGCGGCGACGTGATCTATGACGGGTTGCTGATCGACACCGCCTGGCATTCGGATGCCGGGGCCTATGCGCATTCCCTGCAGCGGCTGAAGGAGCTTCCCGTGGAGACCGTGCATGCGGGGCACGAGAATTCCTTCGGCCGTGACCGGCTGCATGCGCTGATCGATTCCTACCTGGCCGGCAACCAGCGGCTGGGCGATCCCAAGGACTGGCTGAGGCAGGCGCCGCTCAGCGCATCGTGAGCACAACCTTGCCGATGGCCTGGCCGCTTTCCAGAAATCCCTGCGCTTCCGCCGCCTGGGCCAGCGGGAAGCTGGCGGCAATCCGCAGCCTGAGCCGGTCGGCGGCCACCAGCTGCAAGGCCTCCGCCACGATCGCCGCCTGGGCCTTCAGGCGGTCCGTGAGGCCCTTCCACATGGGGGTGAGCATCATCACATTGTGGATGGTGAGGTTGAGGTTGTAGGCGTTGAGATCGGCGTCATCGGGCGCGGTGCCCATCAGCGTCACCACGCGGCCATAGGGCGCCATGGCGCGGTAGGTTCTGGTCATGGTCTCGGCGCCGGCATTGTCGAAGGCCACATTGAGGCCGCCCGACCAGCTCATCGCCGCGTCCGCAAAATCCGTCTCGCGGTAGTTGATCGCCTTTTCAGCGCCGAGCCCTTCGACGATCTCCTGCTTGGCGCGTGTACTCACCGTGGCGGCGACCCGCGCGCCGCGCAGTGCCGCGAGCTGCACGGCCACATGCCCGGTGCCGCCGGCGCCGCCATGGATCAACACATATTCGCCAGGCTGCACGCCCGCGCGCTCATAGAGCGACTCCCAGCAGGTGATGGCGACCAGCGGCAGGGCGGCGGCCGTCTCATCGGCCACCGCATCGGGCACCAGTGCCAGCTGCCATTCGGGCACCACGGCGGCCTCCGCATAAGTCCCCATGGTTCCGCCGATGCCGCCGTTGCAGAAGCACACGCGGTCACCCGGCTTCACCCGCGTCACCGCCGCGCCCACCGCCTTCACGATGCCCATGCCGTCATGCCCCAGCACGAAGGGCTGAGCACCGGCGATGTAGCCGCCGAGCTGGCGGAAGAACACATCCGCCGGGTTCAGCGCCGCGGCCTTGAGTTCCACCAGCACATCCGCCGGACCCTGCGGCCAGGCGAGATCGACCTCCATCAGGCGGAGCACCTCCGGCCCGCCCTGGCCAGTGGCGACGACGGCTTTCATCTTCATCGGGATACCTTTCGCAATTGCCGGACATACCACAGCATGATCAGGCTGAGACACAGGAACACCGTGAGCGCGAGGATCACCGAGGCGACCGCCAGCCGCGGCGTGCCGGCCGAGCGCAGGCTGAGCCACATGAGCACCGGCAGCGTCTGGGAATCGCGGTCGGTCAAGAACAGCGCCATCACGAATTCATTGAGCGAAATGACGAAGGCAAACAGCAACGAGGACACAAGCCCCGTCGACACCATCGGCAGCACCACCTCGAAGAAGGTGCGCACCGGGCCGCCGCCCAGATCATAGGACGCCTCGACGACGCGGTAATCGATGGTCTTGAAGGTTGCCTCCATCAGCATGAAGACGAGCGGCATGGCCCACAGCGAATGCGCGATCATCACCAGCGGCCGCGAGCCGTAAAGCGCATAATCGCCCACCGAAAGCCCGCCGAAGGCGATTGCCACCCCGAGGCCCAGCACCACGCCCGGCATGAACAGCGGCAGCATGATGAGAATGTACCAGGCATCGCGGCCGGGAATTGAAAACCGCTGGAAGGCCCAGGCGCAGAGCACGCCCGAGACCGTGGAGATCACCGCCGTGCCACAGGCGATGATGATGCTGTTGGCCAGTGCGTCCGTCCACTGGGGGCTGCCGAAGAAATCGGCATACCAGCGCAAAGACCAGCTGGCGATCGGAAAACGGATCATCGACGCGTCGTTGAACGACATCACCATGGTGACGAGGATCGGCACCAGCACATAGCCGAAGATGAACAGCGTGAAGGCTACGCCCAGCGCCCGGAGAACCGGCGTTTGCGCGCCGCGGCTCAAGACAGCCTCAGGCATGGAATGACGCCCGCTTCGATTGCAGGCTGCGCGTGAAGACCATCACGGCAGCGACGCCGATCACCAGAACCGCCGAGAGGGCCGCCGCCATCGGCCAGTTGTGCTTAGCCAACATCTGCTCCTGGATGAGGAAACCCATGGTCCACAGCGTGTCCGGCCCCAGCGCCGAGGGCGTGGCATAGGTTCCCATGGTCCAGATGAAGGATTGCGAGAAGGCCACCAGAATGCCGGTCCAGGTGAGGGGCAGCAGCACCTCCACAAAGGTCTTGAGCGGCGGCGCGCCGAGATCGGCGCTGGCCTCCATGAGGCGCTTGTCCAGCCCGTCGAAGATCGACAGCAGGATGAAGAATGAATAGGGCAGCGTGAGATAGACGAGGCCCACGAAGGCCGCGAACTCGGTATACATGAGGCTGATCTTGTCATCGATCAGCCCCGCCGAAAGCAGCGCGTAGCTCAACAGCCCGTTCTTAGGAAAGAACATCCACCAGCCGAAGATGATGGCGATCTCGGAAATCAGCAGCGGGCACAGCGCCAGGCCGACGAACAGGAGCCGCCAGCCCGCCGGCTTCAGCCAGACCAGCAGCGCGAAGCTGTAGCCGATGGCCACGGCGGCGAGCGAGGCGGCGACTGAGAGCTTCACCGTCGTCCAGATGGCATTGGTGAACAGCGGGTTGGAGAACAGGTTCACATAATGATCGAAGGTGAAGCCCGGCACATAGAGCCGCTGATCGATGTGCAGGTTGAAGCTCATGCGGGCCATGAGCAGCGTGGGGATGCCGAAGAACACCAGCACGATGACCAGCGCCGGCAGCATGAGCAGCCATGGCGCCAGGGCCTTGCGCCGGGCCGCCGCCGCCTGCGCCGCGCTTGTCACCGGAACACCTTCATGTGCTCGCTGCGCCAGCCCACCGTGGCGAGGTCGCCGGGGCTGAGGCCCGCGGCGCTGGGGTGATCGGCGGCAAGTTCCGAGGCACCGGCCTTCAGGTGATAGCGGTAGACATCGCCGAGGAATTCCACGAACTGGACGCGCGCCCTGAGGCGGTTGGGAAGCAGGCCCGCCTCGCCCTCAAGCTTCAATCGCGACGGGCGGACATAGATGCGGCAGCTTCCCGCGGCCAGCGGCTTTTCGAGCGTGAGCGCCAAGGCTTCGCCCGTCTTGTCGGCGATCCCGGATGCGGCAACCTGGACCGGCAGGCAGCAGCTTTCGCCGATGAAGGTGTAGACGAACTCGCTGGCGGGCGCGTGGAACACCGTTTCGGGCGCATCGATCTGCTCGATGCGGCCGCTGTTCATGACGGCGACCCGGCTTGACATGGCCATCGCCTCGCCCTGGTCATGCGTCACGTAGATCGCCGTGAACCTGATCTCGTCATGCAGCCGCTTGATCTCGGCGCGCAGTTGCAGCCGCAGCGACAGGTCGAGCGCCGACAGGGGCTCGTCGAACAGCAGGATCGCCGGGCGCACGGCGAGCGAGCGAGCGAGCGCCACGCGCTGCTTCTGTCCGCCCGAGAGCTGGGCCGGATAGCGGTTCTCGAAGCCCTTGAGGCGCACGATGTCCAGCGCCTCGGCGATGCGGCGGCCAAGCTCCGGCTCCGCCACTTTCCGCATGCGCAGGCCATAGGCGACGTTCTCAGCAACCGTCTTGTGCGGGAACAGCGCGCCGGACTGGAAGATGGTGGCGGTGTCGCGCCGGTAGGCCGGCAGGTGATCGATGCGTGCGCCGCCGATCAGGATTTCGCCGCTGTCCAGGTCCTCGAAGCCGCCGATCAGCCGCAAGGTGGAGGTCTTGCCGGAGCCCGAAGGCCCCAGCAGCGTCACGAACTCGCCCTGCGCCACCGACAGCGACACGCCATCGACCGCCACCACCGGCCCGAAGCGGCGCACGGCATCGCGGAGTTCAAGCGCCGGTGTGGTCATGCCCATCAGGGGCCTTGCGGAAGGCCCCGCGCCTTTAGCCCGAGGTCTTTGCGACCGTCTGCTTCATGCGGTCGTCGAAGGCCTGGTAATTGGCATTGATCTTGTCCCAGCCGTCCATGGTGATGATCTGGAACATGCGGTGATAGTCCTCGTTGGACTTCGGATAGCCCACCCAGTGTTCCGGCACGGTCACGTCCTTGCGGGCCATGAAGATCAGCGTCTTGGCGAGGAAGCGGTCCTGCGTCTCCTTGTCGAGGAGATAGTTCATGAACAGGTCGGCGAGATCATTGTGGCGGGTGCCGCGCACCTTGAAATACCAGTCCGCCCAGGCCGACACGCCTTCCTTCGGCACCGAGGCCAGATATTCGCCGGGGCTCTGGTTCATGAAGGTGTAGGCGTCGGAGGAATAGCTCATCGCCACGTCGGCCTCGCCCTGGTTGAGGAGGTTGGCCTGCTCGGCGCCATCCTTGAACCACTTTGCGACCTTGAGCTTGTCGAGCTGCTGAAACAGCGGCTCGGCGGTGCTCATGTCATACATTTCGTCAAGACCAGGCGAGGCCTGGTTCATCACCGCCGGAACCGACAGCGTCCACCACCAGGCGCCGCTGTCGGCGGTCACCTTGCCGGCCAGCCGGTCATCCCAAAGGAGGCCCCAGGTATCGGGCGCGATGCCGAGGCTCTTCCTCAGCAGCAGCATGCAGGTGCCGCCGCCGAAGGGAATGCCATAGTCCTTCGCCTTGTCCGGGCGGGTTTCGTAGAACCACGGGTAGACGGCCTCAAGATTGGGGATCTTGGACCGGTCGGTCTTCACATAGAGGTTTTCCGCCAGGCCGGTGGAGGAGATATAGTCCTCGGCGACGGTGACGTCGAAGGGCGGGTTATCCTCCGGCGCGGCCTTGATCTGGCTCACGATCTGATCCCAGCCGCCGACCGTTTCAGCCTTCGTGTTGTACTTGGCGTTGAACGGATCGATGATGGTTTCGCGGAACACCTGCTCATAGTTGCCGGACCACGACACGGCGATGAGGCTCTCGCCCTCGAAGGCGGCGCGGGCGGTGGTCACCGATGCGCGCCCCACGATGGCCGGCATGGCGATCATGAGGCCGGCGCGTTTCAGGAATTTGCGGCGGCTGTTGTTCAGTCCGCTGATGTTCTTCGGCATGGCTTTCTCCCTAAGGCGGCTTTTAATGATTTATGTTCCTGGACGGCCATATAATCAAACCCGGTTCGCAGGGGTCAAGGGAATAACCGCATGAAGCCTTGCACCGCTGGCGGGCCTTCGGCATTAAGCCTCGGATGGCCCTTCCCGAAACCCGAACCAATCAGACCCTGCTGGCCGCCGGCGCCGTTGCCTTGTGCGGTGCAATGTGGGGCATCTTCTGGTTGCCGCTGCGGTGGTTCGACGCCGAAGGCGTCGGCGGCGGCTGGGTGGCGCTGATCTTCAACGCCGCGGCGCTACTCTCCGCCCTGCCCTGGCTCACCCGGCGCGCCGCCTGGCAGGGTTTCCGGGATCAGATGATCAACGGGCTGCTGCTGGGCACGGCGTTCTCGCTCTACACCGTCAGCCTGGTGATGACGGACGTCATCCATGCGATTCTGCTGTTCTATCTGACGCCGGTGTGGAGCACGCTCGGCAGCTGGCTGCTGTACCGTCAGCGTCTTGATGCCGCGCGGCTGCTGTCCATCATGCTGGGCTTTGCCGGACTGGCGGCGGTACTTGGCGTAACGGAAGGTCTGCCGATGCCGCGCAACCTTGGCGATGTGGTGGCACTGGCCAGCGGCATGTTCTGGGCGGCCGGTTCGATCCGCAGCTTCCGGCGGCCCAGCGACCGCATTGCGCTGCCGGTGTTCAGCTTCGCACTCGGCGGTTTCCTGTCATCGATCGTGATCCTGCTGGTGGCCACATCACTGGGCCTGACGCTGGCCACGCCCGGCCCGCTCATGGCCATGCTGCCGTGGATCGTGCTCATTGCAGCGGTGCTGTTCGTGCCGCCGAACTTCCTGGTGCTGTGGGCGGCGCAACGGATCGACCCGGCGCGGGTGGGCATTCTGCTGATGACCGAAGTGCTGTTCGGCGCGATCTCGGCCTCGATCCTGTCAGGCGAGCCGTTCAGCCTCGCGGACGGTATCGGCACGGCGCTGATCGTGGCGGCAGGGCTGATCGAGGTGCTCAGGCGCTGACGGAGGTTCTGAGCCGCGCCACTTCATAGGGACCCAACTCAACGCTGCCAGGCTTCTTCAGCCTGTCGCCGGGGCGCAACAGGAAGCCAGGGTCCACCGCCAGTTTCTGGAACTGTGATTCGGACAGGCGATGGAGTTCCGACGCGCCGGAGAGGCCCGTGACCTTCACCTTGCGGGGCTCCGCCGTCAGGTTGGCGAGCCACAGTTCCGTGCCGTTGCGGCTGCGGTGCGCGAGCGCGGCCACTTGCGCGGGCGCGCTGCTTTCCGCCTCCAGCCGCTTGTTGCCGCTCGCCGGGCCGAGGCCCGCCAGCACATGGTAGGCGGGATAGACCGCTGCCTTCGCACCATCATACCAGGGCTGGGCATGGCTCATCCTGCGGTAGATGGCGCCTTGCGGCCCGGTCACCGCGCCGAGCGCCACACTGTCAAGCCCGCCGCGCGCGGCCGCCGCCAGCAGCCCCACATTCCACGCCGCGGCAAACAGCGCGCGCTGGCGCGGGTCCATGTCGGAGAGGCAGACGCGGCCATTGCCGGGATTGGGCGCGACGGCGGCGCCATAAGGATTGTCGCGGCACGGGATCGAGGATGGCCCGAGGCGGTAGGGCGTGCGGCCAATCATGTTGCGGGTCGAGGCGATGATCGAGGGAATGGCCTCCAGCGTCTCCATCACCGAGACATCATCGGCGGCATGCACGATGGGGCAGACACTGTGCGTGACGAAATCGAACAGGCCCTTGGGCACCGGCTTGCGATTGAGCTCGGTGAAGTAGGACAGCATGCCGCCGCCGACGGCCAGCCCTGGAAACGCCGCGCGCGCCGCCGCCGCCATCTCCTCATAGGTCGGGCCCCAGGGCCGTGGCGTGTTGGGCTGGAAGGACTTGAGATCATGCATCTGGGTGATGACCACCGCATCAGGCTTGAAGCCCGCCGCCCTGACGTCATCGGCTATGGCGTTGACTTCCTGCCTGGCAGAGGCCTTGGCCGGCAGCACGATCTCCAGCGTGGCGCGCGCTTGGGTCTTCTCCTTCAGGGACTGGAACGCCGCCGCCGCCGCACACTGGCCCGCATTGCGGCCATCGATCTGGAACACGAGTTCCGGCAGCCTCATGGCGGCGATCAGATCCGCCTTGTCGAGCGCTGCCGCGGCTTCCGCCATCGGCACGCCCGCGGCGAGCACCGGCATGCGGCCGCTGGCGCCGCCGACCGCCACGGTGACACCCGAGCCGGACTTCGCGGCCCTGCGCGCCGCGGGCTTACCCTCGATGGTGAGCGTGATTGACTGGGTAAAGGGTTCGCCCTTCCTGAGCGTATAGGGCCACGGATCGAGCAGCGAGCACACATAGGTCTTGTAGGAGGCGTCCATCCAGTTGCGGTGGTCCTCCATCTCGAACTTGTTGCCCTCCATCAGCACCGTGGCGGAAACGCCGGGCATGACCTGGTGTTTGAGCGAACGGATTTCGAAATAGGGCTGGCCGGGGCTGATGAATTTCGGGAACCGGCCCTTGCGCTTCTTGCCGTCGGTGTGGACGATCTCAACCGGCTCTCCCACCACGCCCGCGAGCGGGTGCAGCACCACGAAGCCCGTGCGGTTCGTAAGGACATCGGTGAGCGGTGTTGCCACCGCCGAAAACGACAGGGTGCCGCTGGAACCGGCCTCGATCTTCGCCTCGTAGCGGATCGCCTGGTCCTTGTCCCGGCAGGTGGCGGTGTAGCTGATGCTGAAACTGTCCTTGCCCTGGCGCAATTTCAGATTCTCGATCACCGGCGCATAGGTGCCCCAGTTCTTGTCGCGCACCAGATAGGCGATGCCGCGCAGCACCTCCGCGCCCTTGAAGCGGATGTGGCGGAGCGCGCCGTCGTCGAAGGTCGCGGTGATGGGGCCGGCGGCGAGGGTGCGCCGCTTGCCTTCCTTGACATCGGTTCCGGTGAGCTTGATCGCGCGGGTGAGAGCACTCTTTGCCATGGTCTGCCTCCCAGTGACTTACAGAACCTTCTCGGTTGCGGGATCGATCATGACGGCGCGCGTCATGTCGATGTCGATTTCGGTTCGCTCACCGGGCCGCGACACGTCATGCGCGGCGAGCTCCGCGATGATGCTGGCGCCGCCCAGCGGCATGGTGGCCTGCACGCGCGAGCCGGTCGGCTGCACAAGTTCGATCGTCACCGGGACGCGGACATGGCCGGGGCTCAGCGCCTTGCCGGCCATGGCGATATACTGCGGGCGGAGCCCGAGGATCACCGGCTGGCCGGGTTTGAGCCCGGCGCGGCCAATGAGCGCCAGTTCGGTGCCGTCCTCGAGCGCCACGCCACTGGCGGTGAGCGTGGCGGGAATGAAATTCATCTTGGGGCTGCCGAGGAAGCCCGCCACGAAGCGGCTCCGCGGGCGTTCAAACAGATCAAGCGGCGCGCCCTGCTGCTCGATCTGGCCATCGCGCAACAGCACGATGCGGTCAGCGAGCGTCATGGCCTCGATCTGGTCATGCGTCACATAGATCATGGTGCGGCCGAGTTCCTGGTGCAGGCGCTTGATCTCGACGCGCATGTCGTCCCGGAGCTGGGCGTCCAGATTGGAGAGCGGCTCATCGAAGAGATAGAGTACCGCATCGCGCACGATGGCGCGGCCAATGGCGACGCGCTGGCGCTGGCCGCCCGAAAGCTCACGCGGGAAGCGGCCGAGGAGATGGCCGATGCCCAGCATTTCAGATGCGCGCGCCACCCGCTTCTCAACCTCGGCTTCGGCGAATTTGCGGGCGCGCAGCCCGAAGGCGATGTTGTCCTTGACGTTGAGATAGGGGTAGAGCGCGTAGTTCTGGAACACCATGGCGATGTCGCGGTCCCGGGGCCTGGCCCAGGTGACGTCGCGCCCGGCGATTTCGACAGTTCCGGAACTGGCATCCTCGAGTCCGGCGATGGTGCGCAGCAGGGTGGACTTGCCGCAGCCCGAGGGCCCCACCAGCACCGTGAATTCGCCCGACGGCACCTCAAGGTCGATGCCCTTCACGGCGTGGAAGGGGCCGTAGTGCTTGTGGAGATTGCTGATCTTGAGATCCGACATGGCTAGCCCTTGACTGCGCCCATGGAAATGCCGCGCACCAGGAAGCGCTGCATGACGGCGACGGTGAAGAAGACGGGGATGGTGCCCAGCACCGACATGGCGGCGATCTTGGCCCAGAAATTCGATTGCCCGCCGAAATAATGCGTGACCTGCACGGTGTAGGTCGTCACCTCGGTGCGGGTCAGCACCAGGGCGAACAGGAACTCGTTCCAGGCGAACACGAAGGTGAACACGGCGGTGGCGAAGAGCCCGGCCCGCGCCATGGGGAACACCACCTTCCACAGCACCTCCCAGCGGCTGCAGCCGTCAACAAGCGCCGATTCCTCGAGTTCCAGCGGGATGTCCTCGATGTAGCCGCGCATCATCCAGATGACATAGGGCAGCGAGAAGGCCGTATAGAGCACGATGAGGCCCACATAGCTGTCCACCCAGCCGATGAAGACATAAGCGAGGAACAGTGGAAACACGATGGCCACCGGCGGCATCATGCGCTGCGAGATGATCCATACCGCTAGGTTCTCGCCGCCGGTCTTGAAGCGCACCAGGCTGTAGGCGGCGATGGTGCCGAGGATCATGGCGAAGAAGGTGGAGACGCTGGCGAGGATCAGGCTGTTGCCCACGGTCGCCGCGTCGCCGTCCTTGAACAGCACGTGATAGTTCGCGAGCTGGAGCGATTTCGGATACCACACCGGCGGAAAGGCGAAGATCTCATCCGGCGTCTTGAAGGAAATGATGAATAGCCAATAGACCGGGAACACGAAGACCACGGTGATCAGCGCCGCGGCGAGATAGCGGAGCGCCAGGCGCATGCCGGGGCTGCGGCGGGTGGCGCTCATTTCGCAAGCCCCATGCGCCGGATGGCCCAGGTGACGATGATGGTGAGTATGGCGATGACCAGGAAGGCGATGGCCGCGGTGTAGCTGGTCTCGAACTGCTTGAAGCCCTGGTTGTAGGTGTAGACCGAGATCGTCTCCGTCATGGTGCCGGGCCCGCCCATGGTGAGCGCCCAGATGATGTCAAAGATGCGGAACAGATCGAGCCCGCGGATCAGGATGGCGATCGCCATCACCGGCCAGATGGCCGGCAGCACGATGTAGCGGAAGCTGCGCCAGAAGGAGGCGCCGTCGATCTCGGCGGCCTCAGTCTGGGATTTGTCGACGTTGGAGAGCGCGGCCAGCAGGATCAGGAACATGAACGGCGTCCACTGCCAGATCTCGCAGAAGATGATGGCCGGATAGACCAGCGTCGGGCTGATGGTCCACAACAGGTTCACGCGCTCACCCGCGAACCAGCCGAGGATCTGGTTGATCGGTCCGTATTGGTTGTCCAGCAAGAGCCGCCAGGTGGCGCCGGCGACGATCGGCGAGATGATGGTGGGCAGCACGAGAAGCGAAATGAAAATGGCCCGGCCCGGCATCTTCTCGAGGAACAGATAGGCCATGGCGAGGCCGAGGATCAGTTCCAGCGGCAGCGCGATCGCCGTGATGATGAGCGTATGCAGCAGCGACTGCCAGAGCCGCGCGTCCCTGAAAAGCTGCGTGTAGTTATAGAGGCCGGCGAAGGACGTGTCAGTGTCCATCATGTCAATGCGCATGAAGGACACGATGAGCGAATAGATCAGCGGAAACAGCCCAACCGCCAGCAGCAGGAACACCGCCGGCGCGATGAGCCAGTATTTGAAATTGCGGTCGGGGCTGTGGGCGGCAAGCTGCATGGCTAGTCCTGTCCGAACAAGACCTGACCAAGGAGCCTGCCAGGCAGCAGTGTGAAGATGCCTGCGACGATCAGCGCGATCCAGTAGATGCTCAGCATGCTGCGGCGGTGACCGGCGATGTTTCCCCGGCGCGCGAAGACCACAGCAAGCGGCACCGTCAAGAGGATCACGAACGACAGAAGATGGATCGGGCTGAAAGGTCCAATCAACCGGATCTCATGAATGAAGAAGCCGGAGACCGCGATCAGCAGCATCAATGCCGCCCACGCATAGCCGATGAAACGATGCCTGGCACCGCCTTTCGGACGCCAGAGCTGAGCAGCGCCCAGCACCAGCGCGGCCACTGCCGCGGCGGCATGCAGCTGGATGGGCAGTGGGGCATTGATGAGTGGTTCGACGGACATGCCGTATTTCTTACTGCTTTCGCGAGTTCACGGCCTTTGGGAAGGAGTGTTTTCGGCAGACCCCTTCTCCCATCGGCTGGGCCGACGGGAGAAGGGAGTTTTCGTGAGCGTCCTACATCTTCGGATAGGCGCCGGACTTGGACGCCCAGCTGCTGTAGACTTCCTTCTGCTTGTCGACGCCGATCTTCTCGGTGATGGCGTCCCACTCGGCAGCGGCCGCGTCGGCAATCGCCTTCGGGTCTTCGCCCGCCCACAGCTTGGAGATCATCTGGCGCAGCGTCTCCTCATACTTGTCGGTCTGGAGGAGCGACAGGTCGAGGAGGCCGTTGGTGGCGCCGGCCTGCAGCGCCGCCAGATAGTCCTTCGCATCGGGCCATTTCGCCAGATATTCCGGCGAGGTGAAGTGCGAGTCGCGGAACGGGTCACGCAGCGCATAGGGAAGCTGCACGCGCTCAAGCGAGGTTGCTTCACTGTTCAGCCATTGGATGAACAGGTAGGCCGCGTCCTTGTTCTTGGAGGCCGAGGACACCGAGAGGCAGAAGCCCGCCGCGAGTTCCGGGTGCCCGCCGGGCGGCATGGCATAGCCGACCTTGCCGGCGATCGTGGATTTGGGCACCCAGCTCAATACTTCCTGGTCGGTGCCATAGCCCGCCGCCCAGCGGCCATAGGGCGGCCAGGAAATGGTCATCGCAGTCTGGCCCTGCAGGAAGGCGGCGAGGTTCTCGACGAAGCCCCACTGCTCGACGCCGGGCGGCATCCACTTGTTCTCCTCGCGCAAGTCGGTCAGCACCTTGACGCCGACATCGGAATTGATCGCCGCCTTCATGGTGCCGGCGTCGAAGAACTTGCCGCCCTCGTTGCGGAAGCGCTCCTGGAACATGAACATCGTATAGGGCGGCTGGCGGAAGAAGCCGGCGCCAAACATGTTCTTGTCCTTGAGGATTTCGGTGAGCGCCGCGCCGGTGACATCGAAATCGGCCCAGGTGGTGGGCACGGCGAGGTCCTTGCCGGTCTTGGCCTTGAAGGCCGCCTGCACCGCGGGGTCGGCGAAGATATCCTTGCGGAAATACATCACGAACACGTCGCCGTCGTCCGGCAGGCCATAGATCTTGCCGTTCACCATCATCTGGTTGTCACGGTAGGTGGGCGCGATCTTCATCAATTCTTCGCGGTAGCCGTATTTGTCGACATAGGGGTCGAGCACTTCGAGCGCCCCGGCATTGGCCAGGTCCGGCATCCAGGACGGGATGACGTTCAGCGCGTCATAGGCGCCGGCACCCGACTTGTAGTCCTGCATGATCTTGGTGAACATCTCGGCGGTCGAGACCTCGACCACCTTGACGTCGATGCCGGTGAGTTCCTTCCACTTCGGGCCGGAGAAGTTGAGCGGATCGAGGGCCTGGAGCCCCGCCTCCCAGACGATGGAGATCGTCTGGCCGCTGTATTGCTTGGCGGCATCGACCGCGGTCTGCGCCGCGTCCGCCGCTGCCGCCTGGCGCGCAGCCAGGGTGGTTCCAGCAAGCCCGGCGGCAACGCCGATCTTGCCTACGTCGCGTCTGGTAACCATGTGCTTCCTCCCATGTTATGAATGGCGCCTTCGGGCTGCCATTGCTTATCCCCGACGTTGCGGGGCATCTCTTGCGTCAGCCGAAGCGCTTGCGGAATGTCTCCAGCTTCTGCCTGAACCCAGGTTTTGTGAGCACGTCGCGGTTGACGACGCCGCGCGGGACTTCTCCCCGCATCACCGCCAGCACCGCGGCGATGTCAGCCGCGCCATTGCCCGCGAAGCACTGGTCGGTCCAGCACAGGGCGTGCGGAGCGCAGATGATGTTGTCGAGCTTCAGCAACGGATCGTCGGGGTCGGTTGGCTCTTGCTCGAACACGTCAAGCCCGGCGCCGGCGATCTTGCCTTCGCTCAGCACGCGGGTGAGCGCCTTCTGGTCGACGATCGGCCCGCGCGCCGTATTGATGAAATAGGCCGTGGGCTTCATCAGCTTGAGGCGCTGCGCATTGACGATGTGGTGCGTGTCCGGCGTCAGCGGGCAGTTGACGCAGAGAATGTCGGCGCGGGAGAAGAGCTCTTCCAGAGGCACCAGCTCGATGCCCAGCTCGGCCGCGACCGCCTTATCGGCATAAGGGTCATGGGCGATGAACTTCATGTCGAAGGGCCTGGCCAGCCGGAACATCTCGGCGCCGATGTTGCCGACACCGAGCGAGCCCAGCGTCTTGCCGACCAGCCCCACGCCCATGTGCTCGCCGCGCGCGGCAAAGCCCGGCGGGCCCATGCGCGCCAGCCGGTCCTTCACGATCATCTTGCCGGTGAGCGCCAGGATGAAAGTGATGATCGACACCGCAACCGGACGGCGCACGCCATTCGGCGTGATGGCGAGCGCGACATCACCCGCCGTGCAGGACGGAACATCCACCGAGTCGTAGCCCACGCCGAAGCGCGCCACCACCGCAAGACGGCCGTTCCTCGGCACGCTCCCAGCATCGAAGCGGTTGGCTAGCAGGATCAGCGCATCGAAATCCTCGAGCTGTTCGGCCCGGACCGGATTGGCGGGCTCGAGATAGGCCATCTCCACATTGGGCGCGGCCCTGAGCGGGGCCAGATCGAAATCGGGGAAGGTGGGCGAGCCGTCAGCTTTTCTGAAATCTCCCGAGAGCGCGACACGGAAGACAGACATCAGCGCACGCCCTCGCGAATGGCCTTGCCGGCGGCGGCGAGCCCGTCACGCAGCACCCAGATGTCGCCCGAGTAGCAGATGAAATCGAAGCCCTGCCGGTAGAAGGAAATGCCCTGCTCGACGCTGGGAACCAGCCGGCCCAGCGCCTTGTTGTGTTTCCGGGCGGCGGCGATGATGCGGTCCACCGCGGCGGTGAACACCGGATTGGCGAATTCGCCGGGAATGCCCCGCGAGACGGACAAGTCGAAATGGCCGATCCACAGACCATCGACGCCCGGCAGCGCCGCGATAGCGTCAGCGTTCTCGGCTCCTTCCGCCGTCTCGATCAGGCAGATCACCACCGTGCGGTCATTGGCGGCGGACAAAGCCGCGGCCACCGGGGCGGCGCTGTAATTGTCATGCGCCATTTGCAACCCCACCCCGCGCTTTCCGGCGGGGAAATACTTCACGGCATCGACCATCGCCTGGGCCTGGCGGACGTTGGAGATCATCGGCGCGATCAGCCCTTCAGCCCCCATGTCGCAGGCGCGGGCCAGCATGTCCGGCTCCTGGGCCGGCACCCGGACGATGACAGGAAGCTGGGCGGCCTCAAAATAGCGCACCACGCTCTTCAGCGTCTCGAATGAAAACCCCGAGTGCTCGAGATCGAAGAACGCGAAATCAAGCCCAGCAGCCTTGAGGATATGGCCGATTCCCGGCGTGGCGAACTCGACAACGAAGTTGCCGACTTTCAGCTCGCGTGAGCTTGCAAGCGCCTTGAGACCCATTCGGGTACCTCCCACCGGCCTTGCGGAGCTGGCTCCGTTCCAGTCGGTTTCAACCGCCATGCCATTGGCACGGCACTGAAAAAGGACGCTATCCGAGGTTCCGGCGCCGCGTCAATCGCCGTCTTCCCGGCGAGCCCAAGGTCTGGCGGCCGTCAGCCCACCTGGCTTGCGGTGTAATAGGGCAGCGATTCGACCCGCGGCGTGTAAGCGCCGGCCGCCGTCACCTTCTGCACATGGGCGATGATGTCCTCCAGCGGGGCGAACCAGACGTTCCTGGTCTCGAGCGTGTGGGCCAGCCACTGCTCCACCTGGCGCCAGCGCGCCAGACGGCCGGTGAGGAACGGGTGCCAGATGCCCATCCAGAAGCCGCCCGCCTCATATTGGGCGTCAAACTCCTCCCAGAAGGCCTGTAGGCCCTCGGAAGGCGCCTTCACGGGCATCATGTAGCCGATCTCGGCATAATGGGCGAAGGGCGGCCAGTCATCGGTGCCCCAGTGCACGGGCGCTTCCCAGAGCTCACCCCTGGCAGTTTTCATCAGATAGGGGATGTCGTCGGCCATCAGCGAGGAATCATAGGCGAAGCCATGCTCGACCAGGAGGTCGATGACCTGCTGGGTGACATTGTAGACCGGCGCCCGGTAGCCGCGCGGCTTGCGCCCGGTGCGCTTCACATGGATGGCGAGCGCCTTTTCAAACGCGATGCGCTGCGCCTCGCCCTTGGTCTCGATCGGGTCTTCATGGATGAGACCGTGATGGCCGATCTCATGCCCGTCCTTGAGGATCGCCTCCACCGCCGCCGGATATTGCTCGATGCACCAGGCCGGGATGAAGAACGACTGCTTGATGCCGAGCCTCCGGTAGGTGTCCAGAATGCGCGGCACGGCGACCGTCGGCCCGTAGCGCCCCATGGTGATGGGATAGAGCCGGTCATGGCCATCGGCCGGCCGCGAGATGTGGATCAGCGAGTCGGCGTCCATGTCGAAGGTGATGGCGCAGGCGCAGCGCGCGCCGTTGGGCCAGGGAATGGGGTTGCGGATCATCGGGTCAGCCTTTCAGCACATGGGCGTGCGACGGATCGAACGAGAGATAGAGCTGCTGGCCGGGCTCGCGCGGAATGCCCTCGAGAAGCCGCTCCTGCACCTGCACCTTGACTTCCATGCCACCCGCCGCCTCGAAGAACAAGGTGACCATCGAGCCCACGAATTCCTCGGAGATGAGTTGCGCGCTCAGGCTGTTGCGGACCGCTGGCCGGGTGGCCGAGAGGGCCATCACGTCAGCCGCCACGACAACGCTGACCGCGGCGCCGGGCTGGGCTCTGGAATCAAGTTCGAAGGTTCCGGCCGCCGTCTCGACATTGCCCGCAGCATTGACGGTGCCGGTGAAGATGTTGTTGCGGCCCACGAACTCGGCCACGAACCGGTTGGCGGGGGTGCGGTAGATGTCGCGCGCCGAACCGATCTGGGCGATCTCGCCCTTGGACATGATCACCACCCGGTCGGCCATGGCGAAAGCCTCCGACTGCGAGTGCGTCACATAGACGAAGGTGATGCCGAGCTCGCGCTGCAGCTTGGTCAGCACCCCCTGCATGCGGATGACGAGATGCGCATCGAGCGCCGAGAGCGGCTCGTCGAGCAGCAGGATCCTGGGCTCGGTGACCAGGGCGCGGGCCAGGGCCACGCGCTGGCGCTGGCCGCCCGAGAGCGAGTTGACGTCGCGCTCGGCGAATTCGCCAATGCCGAGCCGCTCCAGCCAGTCCAGCGCCTTCTTGCGCCGGGTCTGGGCATCCTGGCCCCGCATCTTGAGGCCGAATTCGACATTCTGGCGGGCGTTGAGGAACGGGAACAGCGCCAGCGACTGCCACACCATCGGCGTGTCGCGCTCATGCGGCTTGACGCCCAGCAGCGATGTGCCGGCAAGCCGGATGTCGCCCTCGGTCGGCTCTTCGAGCCCGGCCAGCATGCGCAGCGTCGTGGTCTTGCCGCAGCCCGAGGGGCCCATGAAGGCGAGGAACTCGCCTTCGCGGATCTCGAAATTCATGCGCTTCACCGCCTCGAAGGTGCCGAAGCGCTTCACGACATTGTCGAACACGACGAGTGGCTCGGGCATCAGGCGTGATCCGCTTTCCTGGCGCGGCCCATGATGAGCATCTGCGCGATGACGACAAGGGTGATGGAGACGAAGAACACGGCGGTGCCGATGGCGTTGACCTGCGGATCGATGTTGCCGGTCAGGATTTCGAGGATCACCACCGGAATGGTCTTGTTGAGGCCGGAGACGAACCACGCCACCGCGAATTCATCGAAGGACACCGCCGCGGTGAGGCACAGGCTGGCGATGATCGAGGGCAGCGTGAAGGGAATGATGACCGATTTCATGGTCTCCCATTCGGAGGCGCCGAGGTTCCAGGCGGCGGGCTCGAGATTGGGGTCCATCTGGCTGAGCCGGAGCCTGATCACCGCCATGGCGAATGGCGCGCACAGCACGACATGCGCGATGATGATCGAGATGGTCATGCCCGAGGCGTTGAACATCGAAAGCCAGCCCAGCATGGCGAGCGCCAGGATGATCAGCGGGATGGTGGGCGGCAGCAGCGCCAGCACCAGGAACAGCTTCTTGCCGAGAAAGTCGTAGCGATAATCGTTGTAGGCGGCGGAAAAGCCGATGAAGGTCGAAATCACGGCGGTAACGGCGCTGACGATCAGGCTGCGCAGCGCGCCATCCCAGACTTCCGGATTGCTGAAGGCCTTCACATACCAGTCGGTGGTGAAGGAGCCGAGCGGGATCGTCGGGAAACGGTCGGAGTTGAACGAGAACACCAGACCCGCCACGATCGGCGCGAAAACGAACACGAAGACCAGGGCCACATAGGCCCGGAGAATCCAGCGGAGCGGCCTGTCGTCCCTCATCTGCCACGCTTCCTGTAGGCGAAGCCGATGGCCGTGAAAGCGACGACCAGCAGGGTGACGATCATCATGATGGCAACGACGGCGGCGCGCGGCCATTGCTGTCCGGACTTCGAGGTATCGACGATCATGATGGAGAGCGTGGGCGGCTTCGAGCCGCCCAGATAATAGGGCGACACGAAATCGCCGAAGGACAGGATGAAGCAAAAGACAGCGGCCACCACGAGCCCGGTCTTGGCCAGCGGCACCACCACCGTGAAGACAGTCCGCAGCCGCCCGCAGCCGAGATTATGGGCGGCCTCGACCAGGCGCTTGTCGATGTTGGCGAGCGCGAAGGTCTGCAGGATCACGGCGAGCGGCAGGCACAGGGTGAGATAGCCCACCATGGTGCCGAGCGTGGTGTTGAGCATCTGGTAAGGCCCGAGGCCGAGGTAGGAAAGCCCGGCGTTGATCACGCCCTGCTGGGCGAGGATCACCTGCCAGGCGAAGACGCGCACCACATAGCTGGTGAAGAACGGAATGATGAGAAAGAAGATGGCCCAGCGGCGCGCACGCTCCGAGGCCTTGAAGGCGAGATAGTAGCTGGCCGGGAAGGCAGCGAGGCTGGTGAGCGCGGTGGCCAGCACGGCGAGGCCCAGGGTCAGAAAATAGGCGTCCCAGAAGAAATCCCGGCCCAGCATCCTGATCCAGTTCGAGAACTGGAAGGCCGCCTCCATGCGGTAGTTCTTCACCAGGAAGAACGACATCGCCACCATGAAGATCAGCGGGCCGACGAAGAACAGCCCCTGCCAGACAATGAGCGGCAGCCGCCAGGCGATGGCGTAGAGGTCTGGCCTGGTGCGGTCTCTGGCGGTCATGCGAGCGGCCTGGATTCGTCGCAGGCAAGGAAGACCGCCGGGTCGAGCCCGGCCATGACGAGCGGGGGGACCTCTACAACCTCGTCATGCCACGGCTTGACCGTGGCATCCTCTTCAGCGGCAGCACCTGTGATGATGGCCGGGTCAAGCCCGGCCATGACGAAAGAGGGGACGGCAGCGCCTGTGATGATGGCCGGGTCAAGCCCGGCCATGACCAAAGGTGAGAGACGTCCTCCGGCAGTGCCCGATGACGGCTGCGGCATGACGCGTCGCCTCCGCCGCGTCAGGCGTTCTTGTATTCCTGCCAGAACTCGTTCCAGTCCTCGAGGCTCTGCTGCTTCGGCGTGTCGCGATAGAAGATCCGGCCTTCCTTGATCAGCGTGATCGGATCATTAGGGGCGCCGTCGACCTGGCCGGTGCGCTGGGCTTCCTTGGGATCGACCTCGTTCAGCTTGGCGCGGCCGCCCTTGGTGATGGCGAAGCCGGGATAGGCGAGCATGCGGGCCGAGGTCGCCTGGCCCTCGGGCGAGAGCATGTACTGGATGAACTTCTTGACGATCTCCGCCTTCTGCGTGCCCTTGCCGATCGAGTAGGACTCCGTCCACTGGATGCCGCCTTCCTTCGGCACCACCGACTTCACGGTGGCGCCGTCGCGCTCGAGCACGCCGGTGATCCAGTCGCCGATGCCGGCCATGGCCATCATCTCGCCGTTCTTGAGGCCGTTGAAGGTGCCGCCGTAGTCGAAGTAGCCACCCACCTGCGGGCGCAGCGTCATCGTGGTTTCCTTGATCTTCTCCCAGCCGGCTTCGTCCTGGTCCCAGAGCTTGGCGCCGTTGCCGTTGTAGAGACTCATCTGGCCGAGATTCGGCAGGTGCCAGTCGAAGTGGCCGACCTTGCCCTTGATCTCGGGCTTCCAGAAGGCCTTGTAGCTCATCGCCTCCTCTTCGGACATGGCGGTGGTGTTGTAGCTCACGCCGAGGTGGCCGCAACGCACCATCACCGAATAGAGCTTGCCGTCCTTCCAGTGGCCGGGGAACTGCTTGAAGTCGTCATAGAGCATGTCGTCGAACGGATAGTCGGCGGCATTCAGCTCCTCGATGTAGCCGGCCGCGTTCAGCTGCTGCACGAATTCGCCGTCCGAAAGGATGATGTCATAGGTGCCCGGAGGCGACTGGGCGATCAGCGCCATCATGTTGTCGCCGCCGGCATAGTATTTCGGCTTGAACTTGACGTTGTTGGCGGCCTCGAAGGCGCCCACCATGTCAGGCTCGCCATGGCCATACCAGGCCAGCATGTTGATCTCGACGGTTTCTGCCCAGGCCCGGCTGACAAAGGGCATGCACAGCGCGGTGGAGGCAGCGGCGCCATATTTGAGGACGTCGCGGCGGGTAGGCTTGGTAATCTTGCTCATTGACTTCTCCCTGGAGCCGGAGGGTGACCGGCGGTTATTCCCATTTCCTGACCCGATCATGCCATCACGTCTTGTCGCCGAGGTCCAGTGGGTCGTTGCCACACCTACCGCCGTGACGATCATTCCGGAAATTTATGCTGCAAATGGAAGCATCACCAGCGCTTATCGAGCGGCGGCGGATCGCTGGCCATCCGGCTCGGCGGCCTCGTCCATGCGGGCGATCAGCTGGTCGACCAGCATCAGCCCGGCCACCGACAATCTCTGGTGCTTGTAGAACATGCCGATGCGGATCGGCTCCATGACCGGAAAGCCGTCGCGGGCGTTTAGCAGGCGCATGTCGGCAAGCAGGGTCTTGCGGGTAAGCGCCGTCACCCCCATGCCGGAGCTCACCGCGCGCTGCAGCCCGCCGATGTCAGGCGTGGTGTAGGCGATTCGCCAGTCCCGCCCCTCCGACCGGAGCGCCGCCGGCAAGCGGCGGCGGGATTGGCAGCCCTCGGGGTGGGTGACCAGCGGCACCGGCTGCTGGCGATTGATGTTTACGTCCCGCGCCACCGCCCAGATCGGCCGCTCCTCCCAGCTCCGCACCAGATAGGGGTTCTTGTCGCGGGCGAGCAGCGCGATGGCGATGTCGAGCTCGTCGGCATGCAGCAGGTCGAGAAGTTTGCGCGACAGATCGCAGGTGATCGCCATCGTCACCTTCTCCTGGGCGCCCATGAACATGGTGATTGCGTCCTGCAGGAAGGCAACCGAGAAATCGGTGGGGAGCCCTACCCGCAGCTGTCCCTTCGCCTGGCGGCCCTTGAGCCGCGCCACCGCCTCGTCATTGAGCCGCAACAGCTGCCGGGCATAGACCGCAAGCGCCTCGCCTTCCTCGGTGAGCTTGAGCTCGCGGCCCTCATGGAGCAGCAGCTTGGCGTCGAGCAGCTCCTCCAGCCGTTTCATCTGCAGCGACACGGCCGGCTGGGTGCGCCCCAGGGCGTCGGCGGCCCGGGTGTAGCCCCCAAGATCGATGATGCTCACGAAGGCCCGCAAGAGATCGGTGGGCAGGTTGATGGCCCGCATAGCTACTCCTTATGCGATCATCATCATTATAAATTTCCGAAATTCAGGCAAGGCCGTAATTTCCGCGGCCATGAGACGCCATGAATTCCGGAAACTGTTCAAGAGCGTGGGGCCGGCGGTGCTGCCGGTGATCCATGTGCTCGACGAGGCCCAGGCCGAGCGCAATGTGCGCATCCTGATCGCCGAGGGCGCGCCGGGCTGCTTCCTCATCAATCACGACTTCGGGGTTGAGCCTTTCCTGCCGATCATCGCGCATGTCAGGCGCCGCTTTCCTTCACTGTGGATGGGTGTCAACTTCCTTGCCGTCACCGGGCGCGACGCCTTTCCGGTGCTGGGCAGGCTGCAGCGCGAGGGCACACAGGTTGACGCCTATTGGGCGGACGATGCGCGGATCGACGAGCACCGTGCGGCGGCTGATCAGCAGGAAGCCTCAGGCATCGCGGCGGCACGCGCCGCGTCGGGCTGGACCGGCATCTACACCGGCGGCACCTGCTTCAAGAAACAGCGCGAGGTCGATCCCGCCCATTACGAAACATCGGCCCGCCTCGCCACCGCCTATATGGATGCCGTCTGCACCTCGGGCGTGGCCACCGGGCATGCGGCGGACATGGACAAGATCCGCACCTTCCGGCGCGGCATCGGCGATGAGGCCCTGACACTCGCCTCCGGCATCACGCCGGACAATGCGCATCTCTACATGGACGACGTCGACGGCTTCATGGTGGCGACCGGCATCAACCTCGACGGCGATTTCTACAACATTGATCACCGCAAGCTTTCGCGCCTGCTGAAACTCACCCGCGAACATGGAGCCAAGTCATGAGCCGCAACAAGGGACCCCGCGACGACCGCTGGTATCTGAACCTGATGGCGCCCAACACCAAGGGCCCCAAATTCGCTTGGCTCGACCCGACCTCGATCTACATCAACGGCGAGGCTTTCCATGACCTGCTCGACGCTCTGGTGGCCGATCTCAAGGGCGTTTCCTGCGATGTGGTGGGCGGACTCGACGCCATGGGCTTCGTGCTGGGTTCGGCGCTGGCAACCAGGCTCGGCATCGGCTTCCTGCCGATCCGCAATGCGGGCAAGCTCTGCGTCGACACCGACAAGGTGAGCTTCAGCAATTATTCCGGCCGCACCCAGGACATGGAAATGCGGCTGCCCGCCTTCGCCAAGGGCACCAAGGTGCTGCTCGCCGACCAGTGGGTGGAAACCGGCGGCACCATGGACGGCGCCATCAGGCTGGTCGAGCGCCAGGGCGGGCAGGTGGTGGCGATGGCGGCGGTGGCGATCGAAGAGAACGCCGCCCCCGACGGCTACCGCAAGAAATACCGCTGCGTTTCGGGTGTCGTTCAAGGCAGCCGCTGGCAGGCGGAATGCAATGCCCAAAAGCTGTCAAGCTTCGCCAGCTACCGGCCGGAACTGGTGTTTCCGGCGATCCGGTGAGCATGAAACCGAGGGGCGGCGCGCCGGTATCCTACCGGTTCATCCACCAGATCGCCGCGTTGAGTACGGCGGCGAAGCTCACCCAGGCGAGATAGGGAACGAACAGCCAGCCGGCCAGCCTGGACCTATTGAAGAAGGCCACCATGGTAGCCGCCACCGCCGTCCACAGGAACACCACCTCGATCAGCGCCAGGCCCGGCGAGCGGGCGGCGAAGAACAGAAGCGACCACAGCAGGTTGAAGGCCAACTGCACGAAGAACAGAACGAGCGCCGGACCGGCCCGGTCCCTGGTGAGCCACACAAGCCAGGCGGCCACCGCCATCATGATGTAAAGCACCGTCCACACCGGCCCGAACACGGCGTCGGGCGGCGTCCACCACGGCTTGGCGATGCTGCGGTACCAGCCGTCGATGGACTCGGCGCTGATGAAGCCGATGACCATGCCCGAGACAAGGCAGAGCAGGACGAGGCCGATAAGAACGAGCCATTTGTTGCGCATCTATGGCCTCACATCATTGCGTTGGTTGAACCGAGCGAGCCGAGAAACAGAATGGTTCCGAGAAAAGCAATGGCCGCGCCCCCCGCCAGCCTGAGGCTCAACGCGAAGCCGTCGAGCAGGCGGGCGTTGCCGCGCAGCATACGCGCCGCCAGCTTCTTTGAATAGACGGCGAGCGCGGCGATCGCCGAAACGGTGATGAAGGTGCCGGCCGCCATGGCGAAGGTGGCGGCGATCCCCGCCCAGTAAAGCCCGAGCCCGCTGGCAAACAGCAGCACCAGAATGGCCCCGGTGCATGGCCTGATGCCCACCGCGAAGGCGAGCGAGAAGGCCTTGGCGAGAGACCAGTCGCCCACCACGTCGCGCGGGGTGGGAACATGCGCATGGCCGCAGCCGCAATCAGGCCCATGCACATGGCCGGGGACGGTGGCGGCACTGGCGATTGGCTGGAAGCTCGCGAAATCATGCAGCGCCACGGCCTGGCGCGTTGTCAGCGCCGGCATGGCGGGCGCTGGCGTTGCAAGCGCCCGGGCCGGCAGCCCTGCGCGCAGGCCCGTCCAGATCAGGTAGACGCCCATCAGCGCGATCAGCGCATAGCTGGCGCTTTCGAGAAGCCCCGCGACGTTGCGCGCCGTCGAGCCCACGCTTGCCACGACCAGGAACAACACGCTCACCAGCACGATGGCGGTGAGCGCCTGAATGATGGAACTCATCAGCGAAATGACGATACCCCGCCGCAGCTGGTTCTCGGTGGCCAGGAGCCAGGCCGAGATCACCGCCTTGCCGTGGCCGGGGCCCGCGGCATGGAACACGCCATAGGCGAAGCTCATCAGCATCAGCGTCCATGCGGCGGCGGCGGGCGAGGCGCCCTTGATCTGGCGCAGCGCACCGGACAGGCTGCCGTAGAAGGCCTGCTGCTTCTCCCGCGCCCACAGCACCGGATCTTCGAAGAATGAGACCTGGACCAGCGTGCCATCCTTGTTGCGGGGCTGCACGAGGAGCTTGCGGCGGTCGATCTTGGGGGCCTCGCTGGCCTGTTCGGCAGCCGGTTGAGAGGCGGTTTCGGCCAGCAGCGGCGGAACGGCGGCAAGCGCCAGCGCGACAACGGTCAGGAAAGCGGCGAACAGCCGCGTCAGGCCTGGCATTTGATGATCACCGGCTGAGCGAACAGCGCGCCGAAATCCTCTTCCGTCTCGGGCTTCCAGTCACGGCCCTTGGTGGCCAGCATGGCCCTGGTCTGTTCGATTTCCGCATCGGTCGGCACCGGCTTCACCTCCATAGCGCAGGATTTGGGCATGGCGCCCAGCACCGCGACTGGATCATCCTTGGCGTAATCGAAGGCGATGAAGAATTCCGGGTCATAGACCTTGGCCATGAATTCCCCCTTGGCCGGGTCGAGGGGGGTCTTGAGCGGCACCTGCAGGTGAAGCTGCAGCTTGCCGTTGGAGTAGATCTGGCCATATTCGGTGACTGGCGCGAAAGCCTGTTTCTCGCCGTTGAAGCGCATCACCGTGAAGAAATCATAGTCTTTCAGGGATTCGATGTTTTCCCTGCTCAGCGGTTCAAGCTCCGTTGGGTCGTAGAGGCCGTCGCCATTGGCGTCGAGGCCGTCAAGCGCCACCTGCGCATAACCGTCGTCGAAGGTCCACATCAGGTTCATGGCGGCGATCCGTCCCTGGCCGTCGAACACGATGTCGGAGCGCATCTCAACCCACACATGCGGATGCGCCAGCGCCGGCGCCGCGGCGGCACACAGCAGCGTCAAACCGGCTGAGCAAGCGAACCACTTTTTCAGGATCATCGACCGGCCTCATGAGTAGGCCCGACGAATGATGCGGCAATGCGGCAAAAAAGTGAAGCGGAGGGCTCAAGGCGCCAGGCAATCCTTCAAGCTTGCGGCAAGGTTCCCGAGCAGTTGCCGATAGGCGTCTGGCCCCGGCGTCAGCGATGCGCCCAGTGGGTCGAGAACGCCTTGCCTGGCGCCGGTGCCCTCGACCACGGCAGCCACCAGCTTGCCGTCATACTGGGGCTCACGGAACACGCACTTCGCTTTCACATCCGTGATCTTCTTGCGCACTTCGGCCAGCCGTTCCGCCGATGGCGCCTGGGCTGAGACATCGGAAATCGACCCCGCCGCCGACAGTCCGAAGCGGTTCTCGAAATATTGGTAGGCGTCGTGAAACACCACATAGGGCTGGTCCCTCACCGGAGCGAGTTCTGCGGCAATCCTGGTCTCCTCCTCGGCAAGCGAAGCGGCGAAGGCCTCCGCATTGGCCCGGTAAGCTGCGGCATTTGGCGGATCGGCCTTGGCCAGCGCCGCCGCCACGGTGGCGGCCATCGCCTTGGCATTCACCGGATCGAGCCAGACATGCGGGTCGAACCTCAAAACGCCCTCATGATCGTGGCCATGATCATGGTCGTGTCCGTGATCATGATCATGCGCCTCCCAGGCCCCGCCTTCCCGGATTGGCAGAGTGGCGACGCCCGGCGCCAGTGCCAATTCCACAAAACGCTTGCCGTTCACCGCCTCGCTGCCGCTGAGCTGGGAGAGCTTGGCTTCCAGACCCTGGCCGATCATGAACACCACATCAGCCTGGCCCAGTGCCGCAATCTGTTGCGGGGTGAACTTGGCGCGGTGCTCTGAGAGGCTTCCGTCCAGCAGCAGTTCAGGCTGGCCGGTGTCGCCCATCACCGCCGAGACGATGCCATGGACCGGCACCACCGAAGCAATCACCCGTGGCAGCGCCAAGGCTGGCGTGGCCGCTAGCGCAAGCGCCAAAACCGACAGCATGAATCGCATGAGCGCATCTTTCTAAAATGTTATAATATAACATATCTC
>NZ_JBJTER010000006.1:0-1717 GCF_046093005.1 Aestuariivirga sp. | reverse complement strand
TAAAAGTCGACCACTTGGCCCATGGGGAAAGGTGCCGGCAAGAGGGACAGCGGCCAGTCAGCCGCGCCCACAGGAGGCTGGCGGGTGACTGGCCGCTGTGGCCCGCGAGGGCCAATCCGGGAGGGTGAGGGTTACTCGGCTTGTGATGATTTTCTCGCCCGGCTCTGGGCGAGGCGATAACTGTCGCCGTTCATCTCGAGGATGCTGACATGGTGCGTCAGGCGGTCGAGGAGTGCACCGGTGAGCCGCTCGGTGCCGAAGGTCTCGGTCCACTCGTCGAATGGAAGATTGCTGGTGATGAGCGTGGAGCCACGCTCATAGCGCAGGGAGATCATCTCGAACAGCAGTTCGGCACCGGTTTTGGAGAGGGGCAAGAAGCCGATTTCGTCGATGATCAGGAGTTTATGGCCGGCTATCTGCTTTTGCAGGCGGAGCAGACGCCGCTCGTCGCGGGCCTCCATCAGCGTATTGACCAGCGCGGCCGCCGTGGTGAAGCCGACGGAGAGGCCTTTCTGGCAGGCGTGCAGCCCAAGCCCCAGGGCAACGTGGGTCTTGCCAGTGCCGCTGGGCCCGAGTGCGATGACGTTTTCGCGCCGCTCGATCCATTCGCAGCGGGCAAGCTCCAGGACCTGCATCTTGTTGAGCTTCGGGATTGCCTTGAAGTCGAAGCTGTCGAGGCTCTTCACCGCCGGGAAGTTTGCGGCCTTGATGCGGCGCTCGATCGTCCGGCGCTCCCGGTCGATCAGTTCGAGCTCGACCAGGCGGGCGAGGAACTGGATGTGGTCGAGTCCCTCGGCGGCGCATTGCCGGGCCAGCTTCTCGTATTCGCGGAGGAAGGTGGGAAGCTTCAGCAGCTTGAGCTGATGGGCCAGCAGGATCTTCGGGGCCTCGCTCATGACTGGCCCTCCGTCATCAGGCTCATGTCGCTGGCGGGCGAGGTCGTGGCCACATTGGCGCGGGGCAGATAGGGGTAGATGTCGAGGTCGAGCTTCGGCGGCCGCTTCTCGATCTGGCAGAGCAGCAGGTGCTTGACGGCATCGAAGCTCACCGCGCCCAGTCGCAGGGCGTGCTTGACTGCGGCATGGAGGTCCTCGAAGCCAAAGGTTTCCAGAAGCCGGAGCACCTGGACATATTCGCGCCGGCCCATCTTCAGCATGCGCACTTCCATCAGGCGGCGGAGGTTGTCGAACTCCTCGGGAAGATGCCATTCCGCCAGCGGGGCAGCCTGGTCGAGGGAATTGATCTTCTGTTCGATCAGGGGAAGGTAGTGGATCGGATTGTAGATGACGTCCTCGCGGCCGTAGCAGCGGCGGTGCCGGGCAATCACCTCACCGCGGCAGCCGACCACCACTTCCTCGACATAGCCGCGGATCCAGACGTCCTGATGGCCATGGGCAACGGGAACCGAGTAGTCGTTCGTGTCATAGCGCACCAGGGCCTGCGAGCTTACCTTGCCCGAGGCCTGGTCGCAAGCGTCGAACGGCGCGCCCGGCAAGGGCTTCATCGCCGCCAGGTCGCGCTGGAGCCGCCCGCCGATGTTCTCCTTGTGGCCGCGCAGGACGTCGTTCTGGCGCTTCCGGCACTGGGCCTCGAGATAGGCGTTGAACTCCGCCCAGGTCTCAAACCGCGGAACCGGCACCATGAAGTTCCGCCGGGCGAAGCCGACCAGCCCCTCTACACCACCCTTGTCATTGCCCTTGCCGGGGCGGCCATAACG
>NZ_JBJTER010000005.1:0-8108 GCF_046093005.1 Aestuariivirga sp. | reverse complement strand
GTGCGCGAGCAGGTGTCCGTCGACGAAAACCTCGTGTCCGACGCCGTGGCCCTGTCGCCTTTCATGCGGCAGATCGCAGTCAGCGTGACGATCTCCGGGTTCGGCGCGGGCGAGAACCTCGCCAGGCTGGAAATGTCCGGCGTCAGCGTCAAGCCGCCCGGCACGCAGACAGCCAACGGGCTTGGCACGCTGACGCTCAGCTTCACCATTCCGGCGAACATGCCTGCCGGCCGTGCGATGATCTATGCCGAGGGCGCTGGCGGCAGCTGGGCCCAGGCCCTGTTCGTGTCGAATGGCTATTATGACGCTGAAACGGTGCAGCGCATCACCACCACGACGCGGTTCATCACCCGCACCGTGACGACCACGAGCGCGCCGAGGCCGCCGCAGCGCCCGGTGAGCGAGCCCACAAGGTTCGAGCCCAGCCGCTCGCCCGACCCGGTGGCGCAAAGCTTCATCCTGTCGGAAGATCGGATGATCGCCGGGTTCGACCTCAAGTTCGCTGCCTTTGGCGACAAGAACCGGGGCATCATGGTCGAGCTGGTCAAAACCGATTTGGGCTTCCCGGCTGGTGAGGGCATCGCGCAGGCTTTCGTGAACCTCACCACGGCGACGGTCGGGCAGTGGGTGCAATGCCGCTTCCCTGTTCCGGTTCACGTGGTTGGCGGGCAGGAATACGCCTTCATCGTGCGCACCAATGACGACGACCACGCGCTGGCGCTGGCCAGCATCGGCGGCTTCGATCCGGTGGCGCAGCAGTTCGTCGGCGCCCAGCCCTATGTGGTGGGCATGCTGCTGTCGTCGGCGACCGCCACGGCATGGACCGCGCACCAGAAGGACGATCTGTCGTTCCAGATCGTGGCGGCCCGGTTCTCGCCGGTCAACAGGACCATATCCTTCGGCACGTTCCCGCTCACCAATGCCTCCGACCTCATGGCGCGGGCCTCGGTGCTCATTCCGGCGGGCGACACCAGTGTGACCTTCGAGATCGTCAGGGCCAGCGGCGAGGTCAAGAAGCTGTCGCCCAACGTGAACTGGGAGCTCGACGCCTTCGTGACGGAAACGGTGACGCTCCGCGCCGTGCTGACCGGCACCGCCAGGATGAGCCCGGTCCTGTTCCCCGGCATCATTCTGGTAGCCGGAACCATCGCCACCTCGGCGACCTATGTCTCACGGGCCATGGAGATGGGAACGGCGGTCCGCCTGTCGGCCTACATGAAGCACTGGCTGCCGGGCGGGTCGGAGGTTGCCGTGCATTTCGACAAGACCGACAATGCCTGGATCGCAGCGCCGGTCAGCATGACCGACATCCTCGATGACGGCTGGATCGAGCGCGAGTACCGGCTGGCGCCCGTCACCGCGGTGCAGGGGCGCATCCGGGTGACGCTCACCGGCGGCCCGGCGGCGCGGCCCTCGGTTCAGGACATGCGCGCCGTCGCGATCTGACATTCTTGAAATTCTGGCTTTCTGCCTTCTGACCTTTCTGCCTCCCGGGAGTGACGGCGCATGCCTGTCAATGAAACAACCGCTAATCGCGGCTATCAGCTTCCCCACGCCACCAACAATCTCGACCAGGACGTGGCCCGGCTCCGGGCGGCGTTCAACGCGATTGACGGCGATGTCTCCGGCCTGCTGACCGCCGTGGCGGGCAAGGCCGCGACGGGTCACACGCATGCCATTGCGAACGTCACCGGGTTGCAGGCCGCGCTCGATGCCAAGCTTAACGCCGGTTCGGCTATCGCGCTCGACGCCCTGTCCGACGTGGATACGGCCGCCGCGGTCAGCAACATGTTCCTGCGCTTCGTGAACGGCGTCTGGATCCCCGTTACCTTCGACGCCTCCATGGTGGCGTCCGGCACGCTCAATCCGGCCCGCATGCCGGCGCATGGCCATTCGATCGCCGAGGTGACCGCGCTGCAGGCCGCGCTCGACGGCAAGCAGGCGGCCGGCGCCTATGCGGCGGCGTCGCACGGCCATGCGATCTCCGACGTGACGAACCTCCAGAGTTCGCTCAATGGAAAGGCCAACATCTCGGGAGGAAACGAACTCAACGGGCATCAGACAATAACCGGAAAGGTTCAGGCCCGTGGCACCGGGCTTGACGCGGCCTTTCAGCCATTCAACACGAACGGCAACCGCGACTGGCGGGTCATGCAGAAGGACGATGGCCGCTTCGTCATCACCGACGAAACCGCCGGTTCCGAACGCATGGCCTTTGGCGCCAATGGCAGCGTCGACATCACCGGAACGCACATCACGCTTCCGTTCACGATGTATGGAAACCGGCAGATCTATAATGGCTCGGGAGAGACGAAGCTATATGTCCAGAACGGCGCGCAGGTCGACACCTACGCATCCTACGTGAACGGCGGTTATGGCGGGGCGGAGTTCCTGACCGGCCTGGCGGCGAGTGGGGGTGGGAGCTATATCTGGGACCGCGCCGCGGGACGCGATCTTGTCTTCGGCACCTCCAACGCCGAACGCATGCGGATCAAGTGGTACGGCAATATACTGATAGGTACGTCGAACGAGTCGGTATGGAACGGCGCCAGTGGCTCCGGAATACTTCTCGGGCCTGACGGTGCTGGCTACTTTCACCGGGACAACAACCCGTCGATGATTGCTGGACGCCGCGGAAGCGACGGCGACATCGCTCTGCTCCAGCGCGATGGCGTGAATATCGGGTCATTTGCTGTATGGACGAACGGCGCGGTCTACGATCTGCGCCTGGTCAGCCACCAGGGAAATCTGGTCCTCCGGGCGGGCGGCTACAGCAGCCTGACCGCTTCCAGTTTCAACGGCGCCCTCAACAGCCAGCCAACCTATGACCTGACGGGCAGCGGCTCGAATGTTATCGTGACATCGGCTGGCAATATCCGCCGAACCTCGTCTTCCATCAGGTACAAGACGGATGTGGAGGACCTCGACACCGCACTCGCCGACCACGCCATCGATAGGCTCCGCCCCGTCTGGTATCGCAGCAGGAACGCCGACGGCGACGACAAGGCGACATGGTCCCACATCGGCTTGATCGCCGAAGAGGTCGATCTGGTCGAAAAGCGGCTGGTCCGCTACCGCACTGTCTCGGTCACCACGAACGAAGACGGCGAACGGGTGGAGACGCCGCTCGCTAATCCAGAGCCGGAAGACGTCGACTATTCCCGTCTCTCCGTTCTGCTGCTGGACGCGGTGCGGCGGATGAAGGCCGATCTCGCGTCTCTCCGGACCGAGTTCAACGCCTACAGGGCCGCCCATCCCTGAGCATTCGCGCGAAGGCCATCCTGACCTCCCGCGCCTAGCTGTAGCGCCACCGTCGAGGCCCTTTGCGGCCATGTTCAATCGCATATCATCAAGGAGCAGACCCGATGTCCGATCCGGCATTTGGCATTTCGATCACGCGTGTCGACAGCGAGCCGCGGCCCGCGGTCTACAGCGACATGAGCGTCGTGGGCATCATCGGCACCGCGCCCGCCGCGAACTCGACGTCGTTTCCGCTCAGCACGCCGGTGTTCATGTACAGCGACGACGCCGCGCTCTCCGCAGCACTTGGCACGGGCGGCACCATCGCCGACGCCATCGGCCTGATCAACGCCCAGCTCGGCGAGTTCCAGGTGGCGGCGAAGATCGTCGTGGTGCGCGTGGCGGAGGGCGCCAGTGCCGCCGCGACCATTCAGAACATCGTGGGGAATTCCGCGCTCAAGACCGGCATCCATGCCTTCACCGAGGCGGGCGCCATCCTCGGCGTCATCCCGCGCCTGATCTGCGCTCCGGGCTTCACGTCGCAGCAGGAAAACGGGGTGTCCGCCATCGCGATGACGAACCCCGGCAACAATTATGCCTCCCCGCCCACCGTCTCGTTCTCGGGCGGCGGCGGGACCGGCGCGGCGGCAACCGCGGTGCTCACCAATGGCGTCGGCTCGATCTCCGTCGGGGCGGGCGGCACGGGTTACAGCACGGCCCCGACCGTCACCCTTTCCGCGCCGCAGACCGCTGGCGGTATCCAGGCCACGGCGACCGCAACCGTTGCGGCAGGCGCCATCACCGGCTTCACCGTGACCAATCCGGGTTCCGGCTACAGCGCGCCTCCCACCGTGACCATCACCGGTGCAGGCACCGGCGGAACAGGCACCGCGGTGCTGGCCGGCCGCGTCGGCTCGCTCACCATCACCAATCCCGGCTCCGGCTATACCTCGGCCCCCACCATCGCCTTCTCCGGCGGTGGCGGCACGGCGGCGGCGGCCACGGCAACGGTGGCGCCTCTCGCCAATGCCGTCTGCGCGGCGCTGCCCGAGGTCCTGAACAAGCTTCTCGCCCATGCCGTCGTGGACGGGCCCGCCACCACCGAGGCGGCGGCCATTGCCTGGCGCGAGACGCTAAGCAACGGCCGGATCATTCCGGTCGATCCCGCCGTCAGGGTTCTCTCGGGCGGCGCGGCCGTCACCCGGCCGTTCTCGCCCGCCGTCATCGGCATCGGCGTGCGGCGCGATCACGAGAAGCAGGGGCGGCCGTTCCATTCCTGGGCCAACCAGCCGGTCGCCGGCATCGTCGGGCCGTCGCGGCCGGTCAGCTTCTCGCTCACCGACGGCGCCACCGAGGGCCAGCGCCTGCTGGCCGGAAACATCGGCGTGCTGCTGCGCGGCGAACTCGGCGTCGAGACCGCCATCGCGAGCGGAGGCTTCGTCTATGTCGGCACCGACAATGCGGGAGAAGACGATCTCTGGCGCTTCTACAACGTGACGCGGGGACGGGATTACATCCACCTGATGTTCCTGCGCACGCTCCGCTTCTACCTCGGGCGGTTCAATCTCACCGGCCAGACCATCCAGGCGGTGCTCAACACCATGGGCTTCGCCATGCGCGACCTCAAGGCCGACGGCGACATCCTCGGCTACGAGGTCAAGTTCACCCGCGACCAGAACTCGCCCGAGCAGCTGCGCCAGGGCCGGTTCACCGTCAGCTTCGCCGCCGAGGAGGCCCCGGTGCTGCGCTATCTCGGCATCCAGTCCGCCCGCTACCGTCCCGCCCTCGACGCGCTGCTCGACGATCTGCTCGCCCAGATCGACGCGGTCACCGGCTGAGCGCCAGACAGAAAGGATATCAGGCCATGAGCACCATCTATATTCTCGAGGCGGCAAATCTTTTTTGTGGCGATCATGATCCCGCCGCATCGAAGCACCTGACGCTGACCGAACTCAAGCTGCCGCCGCTCCAGGAAATCTACCAGGACCACCATGCCGGCGGATCCCGGGTGCAGATCGAGGTGGCGGTGGGCATCCAGAAACTGGAACCCACCTTCAAGCTCAATGGCTGGGACCCCGATCTGCTGACCCGGTTCGGCCTCGGCTCCCCGCGCCAGAAGGTGTTCACCGCCTATGGCGCGATCCGCGACAAGCGCACGGGTGCTGCCATCGAGGCCAAGGCCATCATCGAGGGCCGCCTCGGCAAGATCGAGTCCGACGCCTTCCAGCGCGGCGAGTTGCAGGGCCACGAGTACGCGATCAACGAGGTCATGCATTACGAGCTCTGGTTCAACGAGAAGGAGAAGCTGTTCTGGGACTTCTTCTCGGCCGAGTGGCGGCTCGATGGCGTGCCGCAGAACGACGACGAGCGCCGCATCCTGCGCGTCCAGGGCTGACCTTTCCAGGAGATGGAGACGACCAAATGACCGGCACCGCCCGCGTGAAGCTCTCCCACCCGCTCAGGCTGGGAGACAGGACCATCGCCGAAGTGACCATCCGCCGCCCGAAGGTGAGGGATCTGCGTGCCATGGAAAAGGCGCGCGAGCCCGGGGCCAGCGAGATCGACCAGGGCATCGCCATGGCGGCCGTGCTCTGCGGCCTGCCGCTCGAGGCGCTCGACGAGATGGATGCCGCCGACTTCGCCTCGATCTCGGAGGTGCTCGGCGGTTTTTTGCCGAGGGGCCCGGCATGACCGGCTGGCGCGGCGTCGTGGCGGATACCGCGCATGTGCTGTCGACGCCCATCACCGCCTTCGACGGCATGGACTGGGCCGAACTGCTGCTCTGGCACGCCGAGGCCCGGCGGCTCTGCGGGAACAAGGGGCACTGACGCATGGCCAGCCTGACCTCCCAGCTCATCGTCGAACTGCTCGACCGGGTGTCGGGCCCGGCGCGCCGCGTCGCCGGCAGCCTTCGCGGCATCACCCGCACGGTCAGGGAAGTGGCCTCCGGCACCATCGGGCTGCCGGACCGGCTCGATGCCGCCATCACCCGCAACAACCGGGCGCTCGATGAAGCGCGCGGGCGCATGCTGGACGCCGTGGGCACGCTCTACATCCTGAGGAGCGCGCTTGGCGCGCCGGTGCGGGCAGCCCAGGAGTTCGACCGGGCGCTGGCCGGGATCGGCGCCAAGGGCAATCTCACCGCCGCGCAGATGACGGCCATCGGCGAGGCGGCGAGAGCCACCTCGTCGCAGATGAACCAGTTCGCCGCCGACATCGTCGGCGCGCAGGACTTCCTCGTCGGCATGGGCCTCGATGTGGAGCGGGCCACCAGGGCCATGCCGTCCATCGCCCGGGCAGCAACCGCGACGGGCGCCAGCCTCGAGGACCTGTCGAAGGCAGGCTTTGCGGCGATGTCCAACCTGGGTATTGCCGCCGAGGGTCTGGGCAAGTCCTTCGACATCATGGCGGCGGCCGGCAAGGCGGGCGGCTTCGAGCTTCGCGACATGGCGCAGTATCTGCCGTCGGTCACGGCGCTCGCCAGTTCCAGGGGCATGACCGGCGAGAGCGGCCTTGCCCAGATCGCCGCCGCCCTGCAGATCGTGCGCCGGGGCGCGGGCGATGCCTCGGAAGCCGCCACCAACTTCAGCAACATCCTGCAGAAGATCGTGTCCAACGACGCCATCGGAAACTTCAGGGAAGCGGGCATCGATATCCAGAAGGTGCTGAAGGACGCCAGAGCCAATGGTACCGACCCCCTGGAGGCCTCGCTCCGCGCCATCAACAGCGCAATTGGCGGGGATCTGTCGCGGCTGGGCGAACTCTTCGCCGACGCCCAGGTGCAGAAGGGCCTCATCCCGCTGCTCAACGGCCTTGACGACTATATCCGGCTCAGGGACCGGGCGGCGAGGGCGGATGGCGTGATCGGCGCCGACTTCGCCCGCATGATGGAAACCAGCGTCGAGCAGGTGAAACAGTTCCAGATCGCGTTGCGGAACTTCCAGACCGGCATCGGCGAGGCCCTGGTCCCGGTGCTGGGCGGCATCGCGGGGGCGCTGAAGCCCGTCCTCGAGCTGCTGACCTCCCTCGTCAGCCAGTATCCGGGCGTCTCCGGCGCGCTCGCCGCCATCACGGCGGGCTTCGTGGCGCTGAGGGCGGCCCTGGCGGGCCTCACCTTCCTCGGGCTCATGGGCAAGGGCGGCATGCTGGCAACGCTCGCCTTCGGGCTCAGGGGCGTCGCCGTGGCCCTGACAGCCCTCCGGGCGGCGGCCATCACGGCGCCGCTCGGCATGCTTGCGAGCGGTCTGGCCAGCCTCCGGGGATCGCTCCTCGGTCTGGCCATGCTGGGCTCCGCCGGCGGCCTCAGGGCCGTGTTCGGCGCGCTCGGTTCCGCTATCCTCGGCCTGCTCAACCCGCTGCGGCTGGTCACGGCGGCGGCTGTCGCCCTCCGGGGCGCACTGCTGCTGACCGGCGTCGGCGCGGTCCTGATCGGCATCGCCGTCGCCGGCAAGTTCATTTACGACAACTGGCAGGGCATCGGGCAGATGTTCGCCGCCTTCGGCGAGGCCTTCATGGCGGCGCTGGGCCCCGTCCGTCCCATGCTCGACCCGGTCATATCGGCCGTCTCCTCGCTCTTCGGCTGGCTCTCGAAACTCAGCTTCGAGATCTCGCCTGCGTCCTGGCAGGCATGGGGCGCGGCCGCCGGCACGGCTGTGGGCAATGTCGTCCGCTGGTTCGCGGAGCTCCCGGGCAGGATCGCCGCGGCGATCGGGAGCCTCTACGAGCTTGGCCGCCAGATGATGCAGTCCTTCTTCGACGGCATCGTCTCCGTCGCCAACGATCTCCTCAACTATGTCTCCGGCATCGGAAGCCGGATCAGGTCGGCGCTCTCCTTCGGCGGCGCCGAGGGGGTGTCCGGCGATCCGATG
>NZ_JBJTER010000004.1:0-3097 GCF_046093005.1 Aestuariivirga sp. | reverse complement strand
GCCGACTACGGCAGCATGGTGGCGCGCGCGGTGATGCAGGCGGGCGCTGAATTCGGCATCGTGCCCTATGGCGTCGAGGCGCTGTCCATCATGCGCGTCGAGAAAGGCCATGTGGCGGGCGGCGAACTCAACGGCACGACGACGGCGGGCGATCTCGGCCTCGGCAAGATGATGTCGTCGAAGAAGGACTATATCGGCCGCATGATGGCGCAGCGCGAGGGCCTGACCGATCCCAACCGCCAGTGCGTGGTGGGCATCCGCCCGGTGGACCCCGAAGACCGCATCCGTTCCGGCGCGCATCTGCTGAAGAAGGGCGGCACGCCGTCGATGGCCAATGACCAGGGCTACATCACCTCCGTCGCCTGGTCGCCGATGCTCAACATGTGGATCGGGCTGGCGCTGCTCGCCAACGGCCGCGCCCGCCACGGCGAGATCGTGCAGGTGTGGGATGGCCTGCGCGGCGCCCGGGTCATGGGCGAGATCTGCGATCCGGTGCATTTCGACAAGGAAAACAAGAGGCTCCATGCCTGAGGCCGCCGCCATGACAGACCATCGCTTCACCCGCTTCTCGCCGCTCCGCGACATCGCCGTGCAGGGCCGCTTCGGCGCCGGCAAGGGCGCGCCGGGGGCAAGCTTCAGCATCCGCCATCCGCTGTCGATCGTCACGGTCATCGCCCGGGCCGGCCAGAGCGCCGCCACCGCCGCGGCGCTCAAGCTCTATGACGCGCAATGGGCCGGGCCTGACCAGTACTTCGTGCTGGCCGAGGGCCGCGGCGAAGGCGCGCTCTGCCGCGAACTCAAGGCGAAGCTCGGCGCCGCCGCCTCGGTCACCGACCAGAGCCACGGCCGTGTGGTCATCCGCATCGCGGGGCCGAAGGCCCGCGCGGTGCTGGCCAAGGGCACGCCGGTCGATCTCCATCCGGATGAATTTCCCATCGGCAAATCGGCGATGACCCAGATGGCGCATGTCGGCGTACACCTCACCCGCGTTGGTGACGATGTCTATGACCTGTCGGTGTTCCGCGGCTTCTCGGAAAGCTTCTGGGAGTGGATCACCGAACAGGCGGAAGAGTTCGGCTATCAGGTGGTGTGAAGGGCGGCGGGGTCCGGCAGCAGGTCCGGACCCGCGCCCGCCGTGTTCCGCCCGGTTCTGAATTGGCTGGAGCCTCGCCCAATTCCGTGGCAATCCGCCCCTCATGTTGATCGGCATTGACATCGGCACCACGGCGGTGAAGGCCGCGCTGTTAGACGCTCACGGGAATGTCATGCGGCGTTTCGCGGAAGCCTATTCCACCAGGCGCCCCGCGCCGGGCCATGTTGAGCAGGACCCCAGCGACTGGATGGCGCTGGTGCTGCGGGCGCTGTCCGATCTCACCCCGCACGGCAAGGCCGCGGCGGTGGGCCTGTGCTCGCAGGTCAACACCCATGTCTTCACGGATGCCAATGGCGCGGCGCTGTTCCCCGCCATCACCTGGCAGGACAGCCGTGCGACGGACGATGCGGCGGCGCTCGATGCCCGGATCGTGGCCGCTGACAAGCTGGCCTGGTGGGGCGCGCCACTTCCCGTCGATGCCAGCCATGTGCTGGCCCGCATGGCCTATGTGGCGCGCACCGCGCCCGGTCTGTGGCGGCGCACCAGCCTCGTTCTGGCGCCCAGGGATTATTGCCTCCTTCATCTCACCGGCCAGGCGGTGGCGGACCCGATGACCAATTTCGGCATTCTCGACCAGCGTCTGGCGCCCATAGCATCCCTGCTCGCGCTGGTGCCGGGGGCGGCGGAGCGGCTGCCGCGCATCGCCGGCTTCACCACGCTCGCGGGCCATATCCGGCCGGGGCTTCCCGGCGCCGGCCTTCCGGTTGTGACCGGCGCGATGGACGCCTGGGCCGGGCTCTATGGCGCCGGCGTGGCGGAAGACGGGCAGGGGCTCTACCTCAGTGGCACCAGCGAGATTCTCGGCATCGTCGCGCCGGAGCGGCGGCCGGCCGCGGGCGTCATCGCCTTCGCGCCCTGCGAGGGCATCACGCTCCACGCCGGCCCCACGCAGGCGGGCGGGGCCGCCGCCGCCTGGGCTGCCAGCCTGCTCGGCTGCACGCCGCCTGAGCTGTCGTTGCTGGCGGGCAAGGCCCTGCTCGCTCATGTTCCCCTGTTCCTGCCGCAGCTGGGCGGCGAGCGCGCGCCCTTGTGGGATCCGGGGGCGATGGGCTCCTTCACGGGGCTGACCCCCGGCACCGGCCCGGCCGAACTGGCCCGCGCCGTGCTGGAAGGCGTGGCCTATGCCGCGCGGCTCGTCTTCGACAGGCTTGAACAATCAGCGGCGCGCGGCGCAGCGGTGATCCACCACGCCGGCGGCGGTTCCGCGTCTGACCTGTGGTGCCAGGTGAGGGCCGACGTTCTGGGCAAGCCTTTGCGCCGCGCCGCCAACCGCGACGCCGGCGTGCTCGGCGCGGCGCTGATGGCCGGAACCGGAACCGGAATGTTCCCGTCCCTCCGCGCCGCCGTGCGCGATGCCGTGTCCTTCGATCGCGACTTCGCGCCAGACCCATCAGCGGCGGACCGCCACGCCCGGCGCTATGAGGCCTATCAGCTTGCTTATGATAAGTTAGTCCCGGTCAACCGGCTGCTGCAGTGACGGGAAGGGCCCGCCGCCGCCCCACGTCCCGTCATGGCCGGGCCCGACCCGGCCATCATCACGGGCGCAGGCACTCCCTCTTCCCGTCATGGCCGGGCTTGACCCGGCCATCATCACGGGCGCAGGCATCCCCCTACCCGTCATGGCCGGGCTTGACCCGGCCATCATCACGAGCGCTGCCGCCAGCGAAGATGCCACGGTCAAGCCGTGGCATGACGAGGCTGTGGAGGCCCCCCTCTCGACCCGGCCATCATCACGGGCGCTGCGGCCAGCGAAGATGCCACGGTCAAGCCGTGGCATGACGAGGTTGTGGAGGTCTCCCCCCTTCTCGTCATGGCCGGGCTCGACCCGGCCATCATCACGGGCGCTGCCGCCAGCGAAGATGCCACGGTCAAGCCGTGGCATGACGAGGCTGTGGAGGCCCCCCCTCTCGTCATGGCCGGGCTCGACCCGGCCATCATCACGAG
>NZ_JBJTER010000003.1:0-1561 GCF_046093005.1 Aestuariivirga sp. | reverse complement strand
ACGGTACACTCTGCCTCTTGCCTCCTCCTTCTCGGAGTCGATGGCGAGGCCAAGCTTCTTTTTCAACGCCCCGGCCAAGAAGCCTCTGGTCGTATGCTGAGCCCCATTTGTCGCCTCGACGATCTCCGCGATGCTCGCTCCTTCTGGGCGGCGCAGCATCTCGATCACCAGTGCCTGCTTGGTTCCCTCGCGGATCTTGCGCTCGGTAGGGATGAGCTTCGGCTCTGCTTTCTGCACCTTGGTCTTCTGAGGTTCAACATCGATGCCGATGGCGGCAAACCCCGTGTCGGTGATGATCAGGGTGAGGCCGTGACCCTCTTCGTTCTCGCGCCAGACGGGATCGCCCAGCTTGCGGTTGGCCTTCACCTCCTTCAGGAGACCTTTCCCGATCAGCGCGTTGATGACCTTGTGGGCCGCGCCACCTTTCAGGCTCTTGGGGAGTGGCAAGGCAAGGCGGTCGGTGCGCTGCGAGGCAGCGCTGAGGATGACGCGCTGTGTGTCGGTGAGTTTGGTCATGGGGTTCGCTCCTTGCGGTTTGCGGACCGGAATGATCTCCGGCTCCTACGACCCCGGGCCCCGCGCATGAGGCGGGGCGAAGCAGTTGCGGGCCAGAGCGGCTACTCGGCGTGCTCGCCCTCCCGGAAGGCGGCATCCGTGATGCGCCGGAGGTGGCGGGCGTAATCCTCGAGGGTGCCGACATCGCCCCAGTTCACCTTGTCTGGGTCTGCGCCAAAGTGGTCCTCGCTGAGCTTCGAGATCCTCGCAAGCATCGCGTCGATCTCGGCCTTCCTCGCGATGAAGACGTCGATCGCCTTTCTGGTGTCCCGCGCCGGTCTGCGCATCATATGCCTCCGTTGTTGGAGCCATACATGCTTCCATTCCGGCGGAAGACAAGCGGAATAGCGTTGTAATCCTATTGTTCCTGATCATTCTGGCGGGGTCCGCGGTCAATGGCTGAACATGCGGGTCTCATTCCCATCGGCCAGGCCGCGCGGCTGCTGATGATCTCGGAAGAGCGCATCCGGCAGCTGGTGAAGCAGGGCTTCATCCCCAGACCGGAGAAGCGCGGATTCGTGCAACTCGTGGGTGCTGTGCAAGGGTATCTGAGGTACCTCAAGGACGATGAGCGCCGCTCCGCCAAGTCGGCCGCCGACAGCCGGGTGCGCGATGCCCGGGCGCTCGAGATCGAACTGCGCATAGCGGAGCGTTCACGGGAGCTGATTCCGGTCGAGGACGCGCTGAACGACATGGCGGAGCTGGCCGGCCTGATGCGCTCGGAGCTTGCGGGCCTCCCGGCGCGGCTGACCCGCATCGTGGCCGAGCGCCAGAAGGTTGAAACAGAGATCGATGGTGTCCTCTCGCGCCTTTCCCAGCGAGCCGCAGAAAAGGCTGAAGGCCTGGAGGCTGGCTGAAGCCATCCTCCGTCCGGCGCCGAAGCTGCCGCCTGACGAGTGGGCGCGGCTTCATCGAGTATATCCTGAGACCTCTGGCCTGCCGGGCCCGAGGGATCCGTGGCTCACTCCGTACATGGTTCCGATGGCGCGGGCGGTGCACGACGGAC
>NZ_JBJTER010000002.1:0-12227 GCF_046093005.1 Aestuariivirga sp. | reverse complement strand
ACCTGACGCCGCTCTTAATCGCGCTGCGTCACTCCGGCGCCTCCGCCGGCTTGAAGGCGTCGGCGCGGGCCTCGGCTTCTTTCCTGTCGGCCTCCGGCAGTTTGCGCAGGATGGTGTCGAGTTCAGGATCGCCGCGCCCGGCGCGGGTGGCGAGGATATGCCATTTCAGCGCCTCGACCTGGTCGGCGGCGACGCCCCGGCCAAAGGCAAGCACCCGCGCCAGGCGGTTCTGGGCGATCACGTTGCCGCGTTTCGCGGAGAGCAGCAGCCACTGCGCGCCGATCTTCTCATCCTGCTTCACGCCTTCGCCGCGGAACACCAGCACGCCGTAGTCGAGCATGGCGTCGGCGTTTCCTTGCTGGGCGGCCTCGCCGATGAGCGTGGCGGCCTTTACGGAGTCCTTAGGGACGCCCAGCCCTTCGAGATAGAGCACACCCAGTTGATAGCGCGCGGCGGCATGCTTTTGTGCCGCGGCTTTCTCGAGCCATGCCATGGCATCAGCCATCTCGGGCGGGTTGCCGAAGGCGCCGAGCGCCAGCACGCCCATCTGGAACTGCGCTTCCGCCAGGCCGGCATCGGCCGCCTCGCGCATCAGCGCCTCGCCCTTGTTGTAGTCGAACCTGCCGCCATTCTGATCGAGATAGGTCTTCGCCTGCGCCAGCTTCTCCTGCGCGTCCGCGTTCTGCGCGGCGGCGGGCGCTGCGGCGGCGAGCAGCAGCGCCAGGGCGGCGGCAACAAATCTCATGGCTTCCCCAACCGTTGTGACAGGGCTGTCACGATGCGGCGGGCGGCGCCGGCGTCCTGCCACATCGCATCGGACGGACGGATGAAGTCCGGTTTCTGCGGCAGCAATATGTCGAGATCTTCAGGTTCGGCTGGCGTGAACGCAATGCAGGGGACTTCCATCATGTCGGCCCACCAGCGCACAATGGGTTCGCCGCCCAGCGAAGCGCTGGTCTGGTCGAAGGCCACATAGTCAGCGCCTGCTTCCGCCGCTTCCATGGCGAAATGGCGCGAGCCCGCCGCGTAGGCGCCGACGATGCCATCCTTGCCGAGCGCCCGCCGGGCTGCTTCCACATCGGCCAGATTGGCGTCAACCTGCACGCCATCGGCCCCGCTCCGCGCCGCATCGCGCGCCTCGCTCGCCACGATCACCGCCAGGCCCAGCGCCTGCGCGGCCGCTGCAACGTCTTTTGCTTGAGCCGGCTGAATGAGCAGGCTCGCCACGTCGCCCGCGGCAGCAGCCGCCTTCAGGCAATCGCCGAGACGGTCCGCCGGAGCATCGGCCGGCGCCACCAGGAACAGGCGGGGCGTCAGGCGGCCTTCTCCGCGTCCTGGCTCCAGCGGCCGGACGCCGCCAGCGCATTCATGCGGGCGCGATGGGCAAAGGCGCGCTGCCCCGCGGCCACGTTCTCCATCTTGCCGCCCCACGCCTTCAGCGCATCGGCCTGCAAGGCGCGGCCATAGGAGAAGGTGAGCTTCCACGGCAGCGGTCCCGCTGCGTTCATCAGGTGCAGGTGCGCGGTGGCATCCTCGCCGGACTGGCCGCCCGACAGGAAGGCGATGCCCGGCACGGCGGCCGGCACGCAGCGCTTGAGAACCTTGAGGGTCTTCTCCGCCACTTCGGCGCGGCTCGCCTGGCGCGGGCACTTCTTGCCGGCGATCACCATGTTGGGCTTGAGGATGATGCCCTCCAGCGCCACCCGGGCATGGTAGAGTTGCTGGAAGGTTTCCTTCAGCGCCCATTCGGTGGCCTCGGCGCAGCGGTCGATGTCATGGGCGCCGTCCATCAGCACCTCGGGCTCGACCATCGGCACGATGCCGCCCGCCTGGCAGATCGCCGCATAGCGCGCCAGCGCGTGGGCGTTGGCGTGGATGGCATTGAAGCTGGGAATGGTGTCGCTCACGTCGATGACCGCCCGCCACTTGGCGAATTCGGCGCCGAGCTTCGCATATTCGGCCACCCGGTCTGCAAGGCCGTCGAGACCTTCCGTCACCGTCTCGCCGGGGCAGAAGGGAAGGGGCTTCGGCCCCTTGTCGAGCTTGATGCCGGGAACGGCGCCCGCCGCCTTGATGACATCGACCAGCGGCGTTCCGTCAGCCGCCTTCTGGCGCAGCGTCTCGTCGAACAGGATGACGCCGGACACGCAGCTGCGCATCGCGTCCGCCGCGCGGAACAGCATTTCGCGGTAGTCGCGGCGGTTGGTCTCCGTCGATTCGAGCTTGATCGATTCGAAGCGCTTGGTGATCGACCCCGTGGACTCATCCGCTGCCAGGATGCCCTTGCCCGGCGCCACCATGCGGTTGGCGATGTCGTGCAGCCGTTCGATGTTCATGATGTTGCCTCCAGTGCCTTGACGCCCGGCAGCGTCTTGCCTTCCAGCCATTCGAGGAAGGCGCCGCCGGCAGTTGAAATATAGGTGAAGTCATTGGCCACGCCCGCGTGGTTCAGCGCCGCAACCGTATCGCCGCCACCGGCCACCGCAACGAGCCGGCCCGTCCGGCAGCGCAGCGCCACATGGCGGGCGGCCGCCACCGTGGCCCGGTCGAAGGGCGGCGTTTCGAAGGCGCCAAGCGGCCCGTTCCACACCACCGTGTGGGCGTCATCGATGGCAGAGCCGATGCGGTCCAGTGACAGAGGGCCCACGTCGAGGATCATGCCGTCCGCCGGAATGGCGTCCACGCCATAGTCAGCGCAGGCAGCGCCCGCCTTGAACTCCCTGGCCACGATGCCGTCGATGGGCAGGATCACCGCGCATTTGGCGTCATCCGCCTGCTGCAGAATCTTCCGCGCCGTATCGACCAGGTCCTTCTCGGCGAGCGACTTGCCAACCGCATGGCCCTGGGCCAGCAGAAAGGTGTTGGCCATCGCCCCGCCAATGACCAGCGCGTCGACCTTCGTGACCAGATTGCCGAGCAGATCGAGCTTGGTCGAAACCTTGGCGCCGCCGACGATGGCGATCACCGGCCGCTTCGGCGTTTCGAGCGCCGCCTGCAGCGCCTTGAGCTCTGCCTCCATGGCGCGGCCCGCGTAGGATGGCAGCAGATGCGCCACGCCCTCGGTGGAGCTGTGGGCGCGGTGCGCGGCCGAGAAGGCGTCGTTCACATAGATGTCGCCGAGGCTGGCCAGCATGCGCGAGAAGGCTTCGTCGTTCTTCTCCTCGCCGGGGTGATAGCGGGTGTTCTCCACCAGCACGCAGTCGCCCGCCTTGACGTCGATGACCGGCGCCTCGCGCCAGTCGGTGGGCACGAACTGCACCGGCCGCCCCAGCTTTTCGGCGAGCGCCGCGGCCACTGGCTTCAGCGACATCTCCGGCACGACCTTGCCCTTTGGCCGGTCGAAATGGGCAAGCACGATCAGCTTGCCGCCCTTGTTCATGATCTCGCGGAGCGTGGGCGCCACGCGCTCGATGCGGGTGGCGTCCGTCACCTTGCCGTCGCTCACCGGCACGTTGAGATCAACCCGGCACAGCACCCGCTTGCCGGAGAGGTTGGCGCTATCGAGGGTTCGGAAAGCGGGCATCGTATCGTCTCCCTTATGCCGCGGCGGCAACCACCGCTTCGGCGGTGATGCCGAAATGCCGGTAGAGCTGCTCGGCCGGGCCCGAGGCGCCGAAACCGGCCATGCCGATGAAATGTCCGCCGGTTCCGATGAAGCGGTCCCAGCCGGTGCGCACCCCGGCCTCGATGGCGATGCGAATCGCCTCATCGCCCAGAAGCTGGGCGCGGTAGGCGGCGTCCTGGGCCGCGAAACGCTCCATCGAAGGCACGGACACGACCCGCGCGGGCTTTCCCGCCGCATCGAGCATGGCCTTGGCGGCCAGCGCGATCTCGACCTCGGAGCCCGACGCGAAGATCGCGACTTTCGCCTTTCCGGCGGCCGGAGCAACTTCATAGGCGCCGCGCGCGCAGAGATTTTCCTTCGCATAGACGAGCCGCGCCGGCTTCAGCTTCTGGCGGGTCAGGGCAAGCACCGATGGCCGGTGTTCATCATGAAGCGCGAGCTGCCAGCATTCGGCGGTCTCCACCGCATCACAGGGGCGGTAGACCGCCAGGTTGGGGATCACCCGCAAGGCCGCGAGATGCTCAACCGGCTGGTGTGTGGGGCCATCCTCGCCAAGGCCGATCGAGTCATGCGTCATCACATAGATGACGCGCTGTTCCATCAGCGCCGAAAGCCTGATCGCCGGGCGGCAGTAATCGGTGAAGACGAGGAAGGTACCGCCATAGGGAATGACGCCGCCATGCAGCGCCATGCCGTTCATGGCTGCCGCCATGCCGTGCTCACGGATGCCGTAGTAGACATACCGCCCGCCATAATCGGCGGCGGTGAGCGGCTTCAGGTCCTTGGACTTGGTGTTGTTGGAGCCGGTGAGATCGGCTGAGCCGCCGATGGTTTCGGGCACCACGGCATTGATCACGTCGAGCGCGTTCTGCGAAGCATTGCGGGTGGCAAGGGCGGGCGGATTCCTGGCCAGTTCCTGCTTATAGGCATCGATCGCGGCATCGAACGCGGCGGCGAGCTTGCCCGAAACGCGGCGTCTGAATTCATCCCGGTGTGGCGAGGCGGCCAGCCGCTGGTTCCAGGCGGCGCGCGCCGCTGCCCCCCGCGCGCCCGCCGCGCGCCAGGCGGACATGATGTCGTCGGGAACCGCGAAAGGCTCATGCGGCCAGCCCAGTGCCTTGCGGGCGCCGGCGATTTCCTCCGGCCCCAGCGGCGAGCCGTGGCTTCCCGAGGTTCCGGCCTTGGTGGGCGCGCCATAGCCGATCACCGTCTTGCAGGCGATCAGCACCGGCCGGTCCGCCGCTTGCGCGGCGGAAAGTGCCGCGGCGATCTCGCCGGGATTGTGCCCGTCGCAGGCCGAGACCGTCCAGCCCGAGGCCGCGAAACGGGCCAGCTGGTTGGTCGAGTCGGTCATCGCCACCTTGCCGTCGATGGAGATGCCGTTGTCGTCCCACAACACGATCAGGTGCTTCAGCTTCAGGTGCCCGGCGAGCGTGATCGCCTCCTGGCTGATGCCTTCCATCAGGCAGCCGTCGCCTGCCAGCACATAGGTCTTGTGGTTGACCAGCCCATCGCCGAAGGCGGCATTCAAATGGCGCTCGGCGATGGCGAAACCCACCGCATTGGCGATGCCCTGGCCGAGCGGGCCAGTCGTCGTCTCGATGCCGGCCGCATGGCCGAACTCCGGATGGCCCGCCGTTTTCGATCCCAGCTGCCGGAAGGCCTTGAGGTCGTCGCGTGTCATGTCCTGGTAGCCCAGCAGATGCAGCAGGGAATAGAGCAGCATCGAGCCGTGGCCGGCGGACAGGATGAAGCGGTCGCGGTCCGGCCAGGCGGGGTCGGCGGCATCGAATTTCATGAACTGGGTGAACAGCACGGTGGCCACGTCGGCGGCACCCATGGGCAGGCCCGGATGGCCGGAATTGGCTTTCTGAACGGCGTCCATGCTCAGCGCGCGGATGGCATTGGCCATCTGGCGGGTCTGCTCGGGCGAATATGACGTCATGCGGGGGTCTCGTCCTCACTGGCGGAAGCAGACCCGGTGATAACGCCTCGCGGCCGGGAGTCAATTGGAACCGTGGCTTGCATCAGGCTTGCCGGAAGGCCCGGGGGAGATTGCGAAAAAGCCCGGTTCGGCATATGGTGATTCGTTGTCGCAGTGAGAGATTCGCAAGTCTTTCCAGGGGCTTTGATGTCGGGCATTCACAGACTAGACGAGGCTTTGGCGCGCTTTGACGCAGCCATGGCGGCGCTGGAGGACGCGGTGGCCACCAAGGCCGAAGGCAGCCGCCGTGTCGCCGAGCTTGAAGGCGAGGCCGAAACGCTGCGCCGCGACCGTTCGCGGCTCGCCGGCGAGATCGATCTGTTGCGCAACAAGGCCGGCGAACTGGCAATCACCAGCCGCAGCGCGGCGGGCAAGATCGATGCGGCGATGTCGCGCATCCGCGCGGTTCTTCATTCAAACGCGCCGGAGTGAGCCAATGGCGCATGTGATTGTCCAGGTGAATGGCCGGCCCTACACGATGCAATGCGCGGAGGGCGAGGAAGCGCATCTGCGTGAACTCGCGGACCTCCTCGACGCCGAGGTGCAGCGCGTCAAGACCAGCGTCGGCAATGTCGGCGACATCCGGATGCTGGTGATGGCGGGGCTGATGGTGGCCGACCGTCTCTCGGAAGCCATGCAGACGATAAGGCTGCTTCAAGAGCAGGCAGCGGAACTCCGTGCCGAGCGGAATGCCGCGCAACTCGACCGGCTCGACATCGAGACGCGGGTCGGCGACCGTCTGGTGACGGCCTCCGAGCAGATCGAAAGAATGGCGCAGTATCTCGCGCGGTAGCGCTGCCGGTTGTTTCCGCTTCCCGGCAAATGCACTATTGAACAGGCATGCAGATCGCGCCGCCATGCCAAGCCATCGATCAGAACCCGGTAATCCGGTTCCGTGAAGGCCTGCCTTCGGGCGTGCTTGCTCCCGAAAAGGTCAGCCTTGCCGAAGCCATCGCCGGAGGATCGCCGTTCCTGCGCCAGTTGATGTTGCGCGATCCGGGTTTCACGGCCCGCATCTTCCGCGAGCCGCCGGAAGACTTGCTGGCCGCTGAGATTGCAGCGCTTGGCGGCCTCGATCTTGGTCTTTCACAGGCGGAGGTCATGCAACGGCTGCGCCAGGCCAAGCGCCGGGCCTCGCTGCTGATTGCGGTCGCCGATCTTTCCGGACGCTGGCCGGTGGAGCGGGTGACGGCGGCGCTCACCGATTTTGCCGACGCGGCGCTGCGGGCCGGTATCTCCTGGCTGCTTGCCGATGCGGCGCGCCAGGGCAAGGCGAGGCTGGCGTTTCCCGCCGACCCGCAGAAAGGCTCTGGCTATGTGACGCTCGCCATGGGCAAGCAGGGCGCCCATGAGCTCAACTATTCGAGCGATATCGACCTCATCGTGCTTTACGACCCCGGCAGCAGGGTGATCGCCGATCCTGACGAGGCGGGCACATTCTTCGTGCGCCTCACCAGGCGTCTCGTGCAAATGATGCAGGATGTGACGGCCGACGGGTATGTGTTCCGTACCGACCTGCGGTTACGGCCAGACCCGCGCGCCACCCAGGCGGCGATCTCGATCGAGGCGGCGGCCCTCTATTACGAGAACCAGGGCCAGAACTGGGAGCGCGCCGCCATGATCAAGGCGCGCGCCGCGGCGGGCGACCTGGCGCTGGGCGAGGAATTCCTCGACCGGCTCAAGCCCTATGTGTGGCGGAAGTATCTCGACTTCGCGGCGATCGCCGATGTGCAGTCGCTGAAGCGGCAGATTCATGCCGTGAAGGGCCATGGCGAGATCAAGGTGCTGGGCCACAATGTGAAGCTGGGGCGTGGCGGCATCCGCGAGATCGAGTTCTTCGTGCAGACCCAGCAACTGATCGCCGGCGGCCGCAACCCGAAGCTTCGCGGCCGCGCTACGCTGGCCATGCTGGATGCGCTCGCCGCGGCGCAATGGATCACCGCCGCCGCCGCCGCTGAATTGAAGGAAGCCTATCTGTTCCTGCGCGCGCTGGAGCACCGGCTGCAGATGGTGAATGACGAGCAGACCCATGTGCTGCCGGCCGATGAGCGGGCCTTCCTGGCGCTGGCGCGGTTCTGCGGTTTTGAAGATGCGGCGGATTTCGACGCGGCGATCCGCCGCCGCCTCGAATGCGTGCAGGGCCATTACGCGCGGCTGTTCGAGCAAGCGGAAGAGCTTGGCACCGATGCCGGCAGCCTGGTGTTCACCGGCGGCGAGGATGATCCTGAAACCATCGAGACGCTGTCGCGCATGGGCTACCATGCGCCGAGCGAAGTATCCGCCACCATCCGCGGCTGGCATTTCGGGCGTTACCCCGCCACCCGCAGCGCCAGGGCCCGCGAACTCCTCACCGAACTCATGCCAAAGCTGCTTGCGGCGCTGGCCGCGATGGGCGATGCCGACCGGGCGTTTCTCGCCTTTGACCGCTTCCTGGGCGGCCTGCCAGCCGGGGTTCAGCTGTTCTCGCTGCTCAAGGCCAATCCGCGCCTGCTCGACCTGATCGCGACGATCCTCGGCAGCGCACCGCGGCTGGCCGAGCAGCTGAGCCGCCGTCCCAAGGTACTCGACGCGGTGCTCGATCCCGGCTTCTTCGGCGCCATGCCAACCGGAGCCGATATGGCTCAGGCAATTGCCGCCGCGATGCCGGACGCCCTTGATCTCGACGAGGCGGCCGACCGGGCGCGCGTCGTCGGCAAGGAACAGGCCTTCCGTATCGGTGTCAGGGTCTTGTCGGAAACGGTGAGCGCGGTTGATGCCGGCACCGCCTTTTCGCAGCTGGCGGGGTTGTTGCTGGGCAAGCTCCATGCCGCGGTGCTTGCCGATGCCGAACGCCGTCATGGCAAGGTGCCGGGCGGGCGCAGCGCGGTGATCGCCATGGGCAAGCTCGGCGGGCGCGAGATGACGGCGGGCTCCGACCTCGACCTGATCGTCGTCTATGACGCCGCGGCTGGCGTGGAGGCGAGCGACGGGCCGAAGCCGCTGGCGGTGAGCCAGTATTACGCGAAGATCACGCAGCGGCTGATTACCGCGCTGTCGGCGCCCACCGCCGAAGGCGTGCTCTATGACGTCGACATGCGGCTCAGGCCCTCGGGCAGCAAGGGTCCGGTGGCTGCGAGTCTCGGCGCCTTCGCCAGCTATCACCGTGACTCGGCCTGGACATGGGAAAAGCTTGCGCTGACAAGGGCGCGGCCGATCTGCGGCGATCCCGTTCTGATGCACGAGCTTGAACGTGACATCCGCGCGGCGCTGGCCGAGCCGCGCGCGCGGCAGAACGTGCTGGCCGACGTGGCCGCGATGCGCAGACTGATGCTGCGTGAACAGGGTGCGGCCGGGCTGTGGGACATCAAACGGGCGCGCGGCGGGCTCGTCGAACTTGAGTTCATCGCCCAGACGCTGCAATTGATCCATGCCGCCAGCCACCCGCAGGTGCTCGACACCAATACCCTGGCAGCACTCTCGAAGCTTCATGCGGCGGGCCTTGTCGATAACGCGACGCACACAGCGCTCAAGGAAGCGGGGCTGCTCTATCACCGGCTGACGCAAGTCTTGCGGCTTTGCGTCGATGGGCCCTATGAGCCCGCGAAATCGTTACCAGCGCTCAACCAGCTGGTGGCCGGTGCTGCCGCCTCCCCCGGCATACCGGCTGCCGAAGCGCTGCTCGGCGACACCCAGGCGCAGGTCGCCGCCCTGTTCGATGAGATCATCGGCCGGCCGGACGGCTGAAAAAAAACCTGCGACGGAATTCGCCGCCTCTCCGCGTCTTACTGTTCGGGACGACAACAGGAGGAGAAATCCATGACCCGCATCACGCCTGCTTTCATCATGCTCGGTTGCCTTGCCGTGGCACCCGCCACGGCGCTGGCCATGCAGCCCTATCTGCCGGCCTCACCGAAAACCTTCAACAAGGCCGACGTCGATTCCAATGGCAAGATCACCAGCGCCGAGCTCGCCCCGAAGGCGGGCCGCCGCTTCGCAAGGCTCGATGCCGACAGCAACGGGCAAGTGACGCTGGCCGAGATCGATGCCGCCCTGCAGAAGGCGCTGGAGCGCCGCAAGGCGCGGATGCTCGAGACACTCGATGCCAACAAGGACAGCCAGATCTCCCGCGCTGAACTCGATGCCGCGGTCGACCGGCTGATCGCCGCCGCCGATGCCGACCATGATGGCGGCGTCACGATGGAGGAGGTGCGCAGCTACCGGCTTGTCAAATCGGGCAAACCGGCTACTGAAAAGAGCGCCAACTGAACGCACAGGCAAGGCCATCACTTGACGCGCGACACCCCGGCTCCCGGGCAGATGACCGATGCTGGTCTGCTGGAGGCCGCCGCCGCCGGCTCGGAGGCGGCCTTCGCCGAGATCGTGAGCCGCCATTTCCCGCCGGTCTACCGGCTGGCATGGCGGATCACCGGCGTTGCCGCCGATGCCGAAGACGTGGCGCAGGATGTGTTCGTCAAGCTGTGGCGCAACCCTTTGCAGGTCCGCGAGGCCGGGGCGCTCAAAGCCTGGCTGATGCGGGTCGCGTCGAATGCCGCGATCGACCGTGGCCGCCGGCCCCGGCAGGACGCGCTCGAAGATGCCCCCGACATCGGCGATCCCCAGGCGAGACCCGATGCGCCGCTGGACCGCGCCGAAGCATCACGGCTGGTCGATGCCAGCATCGCCGCACTTCCCGCGCGCCAGCGCCAGGCGGTGGCGCTTGTCTATTTCGAAGGCATGACCAATATCGAGGCGGCGGCGGCCATGGAGGTGACCGTCGACGCCCTGGAATCTTTGCTGGCGCGGGCCCGGCGCAGCCTGAGGGACAGCCTGTCGGGCGAGTGGCGGATGTTGCTGGGCGGTCTAGCGGAGTGGGGTGGGTGAGGAGAGACATCATGGAACATGGCAAGGACGGCCAACCGGATCGCCAGGCGCCGGGCAGCGGTGAGGATGAGCTTCGCCGTGTCCTGTCGCTTGCGACAAGGCCAGAAACGCCGCCTGAGGCGATGGGGCGGCTCATGGCCCGCATTGCCGCGGAGCCGCAGGCGGCGAAGGTTGCGATCCTTGCCCCGCGTCCGCGGCGCATGGGATGGAGCCTGGCGGCCTTGCCGCTGGCCGCATCGCTGCTGCTCGGCGTCTATCTGGGCGCCAAGGGCCAGCTCGATTTCATGCTGCCAACCGCGATCACCGGCGGCATTGCCCCGGGCGAGAACGTGATCATCGATGATCTTGGCGGCATGGGCGATGCCGCCGCGGAGAACCTGTCATGAGCGAAACGGTAACGGGCAACACGCCGGCTCCGCGCTGGAACTGGCTGAAAGTCACACTCATCGCCTCGCTGGCCGTGAACCTGCTGTTCGGCGGCGCCGCGGTGGCGCGCTACGTGGCGGGCGATGCGCCGGTGCGCTTTGCCATGCTGTCACAGGTGCAGCTGGTGCCGCGCAAGTTTCTGGGCGAACTCGATGGCGAAAGGCGGCGTGAACTGCTGGACACCATCCGGCCCTACAACAAGGTGTTCCGGGACGGCCGCCAGACGGTACGCGCCGAAATCACCGCCATCGCCGACGCACTCGAAGCCGAACCCTATGACCCGGCCAGGGTCACCGCGGCGGTCAACCGGTTTTCGGCGGAAAGCGTCAGCCTTGTCACCGAAGGTGGCCAGGCGGCGCTCGATCTCTTCGCGGAACTCAATCAAGACGAGCGCCATCTGCTCGCCAGGCACCTCAGGCTGCGCGGCCTTCCCGCCAAGCCCGATGGCAAGCCGGCCACGCCCTGATCAGGCAACCTTGGCGCTGGACGCGTGCACCGGGAAGGTGATGATCACCTCGGTGCCCTGGCCGACCGCGCTCTTGATGGTCAGCGCGCCGCCATGCAGCTCGACGAAGGAGCGCGAAATGGCAAGCCCCAGCCCGGAGCCGCCCTTGCTCTTGGTCAGCTGGTTCTCGACCTGCTCGAAGGGCCGCCCCAGCTTTTCGATGTCGCGGGCCGGAATGCCGATGCCGGTGTCGCGGATCGCGATCGCCATGAAGCCATTCGCGGCGGCCGCCGATACCGTGATCTTGCCGCCCTCCGGCGTGAATTTCACCGCGTTGGACAACAGGTTGATCAACACCTGCTTGAAGGCGCGGCGGTCCGCCCACAGCGTGAAGCCCGGTGGCACCTCGCGCTCGATGGTTACCCGGCCTTCATAGGCGCGCGGGCCCACCAGACGCATCACCTCATCAAGCGCGCTGCTGACCTGCAGGTCTTCGCATTCGAGCTGCATGCGGCCCGCCTCGATCTTGGACATGTCGAGAATGTCGTTGATCACGTCGAGCAGGAATTGCCCGCTCTTGTGGATGTCATGCGAATATTCCGCGTATTTCTCGGAACCCATGGGACCGAACATCTGGCTGCGCATGACCTCGCTGAAGCCGATGATGGCATTGAGCGGCGTGCGCAGCTCATGGCTCATGTTGGCGAGGAATTCTGATTTCGAGCGGTTGGCGGCCTCGGCGCGGGTCTTCTCGCGGGAGTATTTGTCGGCGAGGTCGGCCAGCCGTTGCGCCTGCTGGTCGGCGAGCAGGCGTTCTTTCTGCAGATCGCGCACCGTCATCATCAGTTCGCGCTCCGACATGCGCAGCCGCTCTTCCTGGAGCTTGAGGGCCGTGATGTCGGTGCCCACCGAGACGAAGCCGCCGTCCTTGGTGCGCCGTTCATTGA
>NZ_JBJTER010000001.1:0-23152 GCF_046093005.1 Aestuariivirga sp. | reverse complement strand
CTTGTTGGCGAGCCAGGCGAGCGGCGCCCCCATCCGCTCGGTGGCGGTGCAGGCCGGCTCGCGTCTGCACGCGACCTTCGGCCCACTGGGCGCGATCGAGCTCGTGTTCGCATGAGGTGCGGCCGATGAAGAGCCATGTCGAGGTTGCGGTGATCGGCGGCGGCGTTACCGGCTGCTCCATCGCCTATCACCTGATGAAAGCGGGCTTCCGGGACGTGATCCTGCTCGAGCGCAGCGAACTCACCGCCGGCTCGACCTGGCATGCGGCGGGCGGCACTGGCGCCTTCGGCGGGGGCGCCAACGCCACCTATCTGCACAATTACAGCTTCAGCATCTACCCGAAACTCGAGACGGAAACCGGCCAGTCCTGCGGCTTCCACCACGTGGGTGCTCTCGCGCTCGCACGCACCGATGAGCGCATGGACGAATTGCAGCGGCATCATATGGCGGCCCGCCGCGCGGGACTGGAGACAAACTGGCTCTCAATTGAAGACACACTGAAGCGCTGCCCGGTTCTCGATCCCGCCACCATCAAGGGCGTTCTGAGCGAGCCGCATTTCGGCCATGTCGACCCCAGCGGCGTGACCCAGGCCTTCGCCAAGGGCGCGCGCGACATGGGCGCCGAGATCATCCGTCATAACCCGGTGCTCGATACCAGGCTCAGGCCAGATGGTTCATGGGATGTCGTCACCCGCAACGGCACCATCCGGGCGGAGCGGATTGTGAATGCAGCCGGACTCTGGGCGCGCGAAGTGGCGGCGCTGGCCGGCATCCGGTTGCCGCTGATGCCGGTCGAGCATCATTACTTCGTGACCGAGACCATCCCGGAAATCGAAGCGCTGGATTTCGAATTGCCGCTCATCGGCGATGCCGACTCCGAATATTACATGCGCCAGGAAGGCAAGGGCCTTCTGCTTGGCGTCTACGAGGATCCGTGCACCCATTGGGCCGAAGACGGCACGCCGCCGAACTTCGGCCATGAGCTGCTGCCCAACCAGCTTGAGCGTATCGATAAGAACTTCCTGCAGGCGGTTGAGGCCGTTCCGGTGCTGGGCGCCGCCGGCGTGAAGCGCATCATCAATGGACCGATGATTTTCTCGCCCGATCTCAATCCGCTGATCGGGCCCTATCCCGGCGTTCCCAATTACTGGTGCGCCTGCGGAGTGATGACCGGCTTCAGCCAGTCCGCCGCCATCGGCATGGTGCTTGCCGGCTGGATGAAGGAGCGCGAACCCCTGTTCGACGTGTTCATGTGGGACGTCGCGCGCTATGGGCGCTGGGCCGGCAAGGCTTATGTGAAGGCGCGCACCGGCGATATGTACGCCACGCGCTTCAAGACCCTCTATCCCTATGAGCATCGAAGCGCCGGCCGGCCGGTGATGACGACGCCCGCCCATGCGCTCTACCGGGACAAGGGCGCCGTCTTCGGGGCGAGTGACGGCGTCGAATTTCCGCTGTGGTTCGCGCCAAGCGGCGTCAGGCCGGAAGAAACCCTTACCTTCCGCCGTCCCAATTGGTTTGCGCATGCTGGAAATGAGTGCCGCGCGCTTCATGCCGGCGCCGGCATCATCGATATCTCGACCTACGGCAAGCATATCGTCAAAGGCCCGCGGGCGCGCGCCTGGCTGAACCACGTGATGGCCAATCACATGCCGGTGCGCGATGGCCAGCTGGTGCTGACGCCCATGCTGAGCCACAGCGGCCATCTGATGGGCGAGTTCTCGGTGGCGCAGCTCAGCGGCGAGGAATTCCTCCTCATCGGCTCCGGCGTTGTGGACCGCTATCACCATCGCTGGTGGGAACAGTTCCTGCCCGCGGACGGTGTTTCCGTCGAAAGCATGACCCTTGGATTGTGCGGGCTCTCCGTCTCGGGCCCCAATGCGCGGGCATTGCTGTCCAGGCTATGCGACCATGACCTTTCCGCCGAAGCATGGCCCTATCGCAAGACGGCGCGGGTCCAGCTGGGGCCGGCGGCGGACGCGATACTCGTGCGCGTCGCCTACACCGGCGAGCTTGGCTATGAGGTCTATGTCAAGCCACACCATCATCTGCCGCTCGTCGAAGCCCTCCTGGCGGCAGGCCAGGACCTCGGCGTGACGCTGGCCGGCATCCGCGCTCTCAACAGCCTGCGTGTGGAGAAAGGATATGGCGCGTGGGGTGTCGAGTATGCGCTCGACTATACGCCGTTCGAATCCGGCATGGGCGCGCTGGTGAAGTTCGAAAAGCCGGATTTCGTGGGACGAGAAGCGGCGCTGAGGCTCAGGGATCAACCCCGGCGTTATGTCTATTCCCTGTTCGAAATCGATGCGGAAGACGCCGACCCATGGGGAGACGAACCGATACTCTCCGGTGAGGGGATCGTGGGCTATCTCTCCTCCGCCGCCTTCGGCTTCCGTGTTTCGAAGAGCCTGGGGCTTGGCTACATGCTTGGCGCGCACGCCGGCACAGCGGCGGCGCTCTCAATTGACATTCTCGGAAACCGCCGCGGCGTGAAACTGCTCCGCTCCGCGGCTTTCGATCCAGGCGCGAGCAGGATGAAGAGTTGAGTGAGACAACACCAGCTTTCCAGACAACACAAGGAGGAAACCATGAATAGACGCACAGCAGTCCTTGCCCTTCTGGTGGCGTTGGCCATGGCGGCGATGACGCCCGTGGCCTCGGCCAAGGAAGTTCTGAGGGTTGCCATATCGACCGGCTATCCGCCGTTCAATGTTCTGAACGCCGATGGCAGCTTTGGCGGCTTCGACGTCGATTACGCCAATCTGCTCTGTGAGCGCATGAATATGACATGCGAGTTCGTCGACAATGAATGGGATGGCATCATTCCGGGTCTTCTCGCCAAGAAATACGATGTCATCATCGCGTCGATGGGCATCACCGAAGAGCGCAAGAAGCAGATCACCTTCTCGAACCCCTATTATCAGACGCCATCCTCGGTGATTGCCCGCAAGGAGTCCGGGCTCAAGCCCGACGCGGAAGGGCTGGCCGGCAAGGCGATCGGCGTGCAGCGGGCCACCGGCCATGAATGCTATATCCAGCGCGAGTGGCCAAAGGCCGACATGCGCTCCTACCCGACGACCGACGAGGCCTATCTCGACCTCGTGTCCGGGCGCATCGATGCCGTGCTGGTCGATTCGATTCCCGGCCAGGACTGGCTCAAGGCCCCGGCCAACGCCGGTTTCGCCGTGATCGGCGCAGACATCTACGACAAGCCATGCTTTGGCGAAGGCACGGGCGTTGGCATGCGCCAGGATGAACCGGAACTCCTGGCGGCGATCAACGCGGCCATCCAGAAGACCCGCGAGGACGGCAGCTATGTCGCCCTGTCCAACAAATACTTCGGCCGCGACATTTACGGCCAGTAGCGCCAAATGGCGCCGCCGCGACAACCGGCGGCGCCTGCTTCCCGGCCCGGATGTTTCGCCGCCGGCGATGATAAGGCACAGTCAGGCTGATGGAGAGTCTCTGGGAGTATCGCTGGCTACTGGCGCAGGGCACCGGCGTCACGCTGACGCTCGGTCTTTGTGGCCTTGCCCTCTCGATGCTCATCGGGCTTGGCGGAGCCGCGGCCAAGATCGGCGGATCGCCCCTCACCCGGCGGCTGGCCGGCTACTACACCAGTTTCGTTCGCGCGGTGCCGGACCTCTGCATGATGCTGCTCCTGTATTTCGGCGGGCAGACGCTGTTGAACAAGCTCGGCGCGATGACCGGCTGGTGGGACTATATCGAGATCAATTCCTTCGCCGCCGGGGTGCTTACCATCGGCTTCATTTTCGGCGCCTATATGACCGAGTCGTTCCGCGGCGCCTACAGCTCGATCCCCGCCGGTCAGTTCGAGGCGGCGCGCGCCATCGGCATGACGGCCTGGCAGATGTTCCGCCGCATTACTTTTCCGCAGCTGATGGGTTATGCGCTGCCGTCACTCGGCGTCAACTGGATGGTGCTGCTGAAAACCACCGCGCTGGTTTCGGTGATCGGGTTGAAGGACCTCGTATTCTTCGGCGTTTCAGCCGGACGTTCGACGCGCGATCCTTTCACCTTCCTGATGGCCATTCTTGTCATCTATCTGATCCTCACCGCGATCTCCGATGCCGTCCTGCGGACGCTGGAAGCGCGCTACACGAGGGGCCGGAGGCTTGGCGCATGACGGCGGCGGCAAGCCTCTCCGATATCATGGCCCGGATCGCCGCGTTTTCGGCGACGTCTTCGCCGGTCGATTTCGTGCTCATCCTGTCGCATTGGGAGATCTTCCTCACCGGCCTCAAGAACACCGTTCTGCTGGTTACTGCCGGCCTGTCATGCGGCGCTGTTCTTGCCCTTCCCATGGCGATTGCCCGCTGGCGGCGGGTTCCCGGTCTGGCGCAGGCCATCGGCGCCTTCGTCTATGTGTTCCGCGGATCGCCGATGCTGGTCCAGGCCTATCTTTTCTATTACGGGCTGGCCCAGTTCGAGGCGGTGCGGGAGAGCTTCCTGTGGCCCGTGCTGCGCGATCCCTGGTGGTGCGCGGCGATTGCCTTTTCGATCAACTCCGCCGCCTACCAGGTGGAGATCTACCGCGGCGGGCTTGACGCCGTTCCGAAGGGCGAGGTCGAGGCAACCGCGGCGCTTGGCATGTCGCGCGTCACGGCTTTGCGTCGGGTCATTGTTCCGTCAGCGCTGCGCCGCTCGCTGCCGATGCTCGGAAACGAGGCGATCTTCCTGCTGCATGGCTCGGCGATTGCGTCGATGCTCACCATCATCGATGTGCTGGGCGCTGGCCGCCGGCTGAATGCCGAATATTATCTGGCCTATGAAGGCTTCCTGGCGGCGACGCTCATTTACATGGTGCTCGTCCTGCTGATCACCAGGCTCTTGGCCGCTGTGGAGCGGCGAACGCTCCGGCACCTGGCGCTGCCGCGGCGGCAGGCCGGCCTGGCGCGGCGGGCGGCCTAGGGGGAGCGTGGCATGGCGGAACGGCGTATCAGACAGGCTTCCGCTCCGCATGCGCCGTTGCCGCAGCCCGCGGTATGGTGCCTGCCCCGTCCAGCCGTCCTGTGCGGGTCCTTTTCCGGCAATAGCGACTTCAGAGCATGAGGAAGAATGATGGCGTCTAGTCAGACACGCACCGAAGCGGTTTACCACCGCATCAAGGCCGATATTCTGGGCGGCATGATCGAACCGGGCAGCCAGTTGCCATTCGCCAAGTTGAAGCTCGATTACGGAGCCAGCATGGGGGTGTTGCGCGAGGCCCTGATGCGGCTGACGGCGGAGGGGCTCACCGTCAATCAATCCCAGCTTGGCTTCAAGGTCATGTCGCTGTCGCTCGAGGACCTTGTCGATCTCACGGAGACACGCTGTACGGTTGAGAGCCTGGTGTTCAAGGATTCAATCATCAATGGCGATATCGACTGGGAGGCCCGCGTGGTCTCGGCCCATCACCGCATGGAGCGGACTCCCAAGCATGATCCCAGTGAGGACGCGCCGGTCACCGCGGCGTGGGCCAAAGCGCACCATGACTTCCATATGGCGCTGCTCGGCGCTGCCAAGAGCCGCCGGCTCATGGGCATCGCGGAATCCTTGCGGGCCGCGGCGGAGGTTTACCGCCGCTGGTCCATGCCATTCGAAATCGTCAAGCGGGATGTCACGGCGGAGCACCAGGAACTGGTCGATCTCGCCCTGAAACGCGAAGCCGACGCCGCTGCGGACTCCTTGCGAAGACATTTGCAGCTGACCAAGAATCTCATTCTGAAGGGCGTATCAGGTGGCCGGCAGTAGCGGGGCGGGTGTGGCGCTGTGACCCGGACCTTCCGCATGCCCGCCGAATGGGCGCGGCATGAACGCACGCTCATCGGCTGGCCCTGCCGCGCGTCGTCATGGGGGCATACGCTGGAGCAGGGCCGCGCCGAGTTTGCCGCCGTGGCCAATGCCATTGCGCAGTTCGAGCCTGTCACCATGGTCTGCGCCGACGCGGGGCAGGCGGTGGCGGCGCGCAGGGTCTTGTCCGCCAATATCTCCGTGGTGGTGCGGCCGATGGATGGCTCCTGGCTGCGCGACAATGGGCCTCTCATCGTCAGCGACGGCCGGACAAGGCGCGCGCGCCATTTCCGCTTCAATGCCTGGGGCGAACGCCACGCCAACCGCGACCGTGACGCGCGGCTTGGGCGCACGCTGGCGGAAGACCTCGGCATTCCCGTCGATGACGTGGATGTGGTTCTCGAGGGCGGCGCGGTGACGGTGGACGGCTCGGGCCTCATGGTGGCCCCCGAAGGCTGTGTCATGCACCCGTCCCGCAACTGGTATCTGTCGCGGGAGATCGTCGAGGCGCGGATCATCGAAGCGCTTGGCCTCACCGGAATCATCTGGCTGGGGCAAGGGCTGGCGGAGGACTCGGTGCGCGATCCGGACCGCATCTATTATGGCACCGATGGGCATGCGGATCTGTTCTTGTGCTTCATCGGCGCCGGCCGGGCCCTCATGCTCAAGACCGATGACGGCGATCCCAACGCGCCGCACCTCGCGGCATCCAAGGCCCTGCTTCAGCGCGAAGGGGTGGAGGTCCTCGACTTTCCCTATATGTCGGGCTTCGAGGATGTAGGGCGCTGGATCATCGCGCCCTACATGAATTTCTATTTCTGCAATGGCGCGGCCATCGTACCGGTGGCGGGCGCGGAACCGGACAAGGACCAGGAAGCGGTGTCCTATCTTGCGCGGCTCTTCCCTGACCGGCAGATTATACCCATCGTCATGCGGGCAGCGCCCAGACAGGGCGGCGCGATCCACTGCATGACCCAGCAGGTGCCTGCCATGACGGCCTCCTCGACCCAGTAAGAGACGCTTCAGACGCGAATTCAACATCATGGTGCACAACGTACCATGAAGCTGAGAGCCGCCTGGAGCAATACGCCGCACCTTGAGGCCCGATTCACGGAAAGGAATCGAGCCCCACAACGTCAATTTCCCGTTCCGGAATATCGGCGGCGGCGGCTGTTGATCATCGGGGTTTGTTCGTTGCTGCTCAACCCGCGGGTGTCGCCAGAGCCGGTGAGAGTGTTCAGTTCCCTCATGCACCTGCTGACTGTTCAAGCCCATCCCGTTCCTGAAAGCTACAATGCATGTTTGTTTCGGGCGGCGACTGAAGCCGCCAGGATCAAAGACCACGACGTCGAGGTCACTGACCTTCATGGCGAGGGCTTCAACCCGTTGATGAGCGCCGCGGCTACACGGACGAAAGCCGGATACCTGCTGATATTTTCCGCCGCGCCGCGGCACTGAAAGAGGCTGAGGGCCTGATCTTTGTGCATCCGATTTGGTGTTGTGTACCTTTCTGATCGGCGCACCCGGCCGCAAAATGATCCTGCGGGGCCTGCGGTTTTGTACAGCAACCCGTACCAAAACCTTCTCGATGGGTCTGCATGAGATGGATCGCCAGCTAGATGTGACGCGCCACCACTATCTGGACCGCTTCCGTGGCCCCGGTCAGACCGCAATCGACGATCCGGTTCTCCATCAACGCATGGCCCACGAAGCACAGGCGGCTGAACTGGTTGTCTCGTTAGCGAACAAGCTGCGCATGCGGATCGGTTGCCGTGGCGTGGGTCGGGTCAGGGCGCTTCTCCTCTGGGACGTTACGCTTGCCATCGCGTCCGGCGGCGGGCGGCCCACCCGGACCGTTCCCCGGCACGAGATTCTGGCCTTGCCGCGGAATGCAAATCGCTCCGTCTTGCAAGACATGGCGAATCACATTGCAACATCCAACCCGACGGGTTGTTCGGCGGACTGTTAAGGCGCTTTGCAACCGGCCATGAAGACCTACCGCCAATCTGTACATCGACGCTCCAACTGGTCAGTGTACTCTGCCATAAGCTGCGAGGCCGGACCCCAGAGATCACAATAGGGGACGTTGCTCTTTATGATGGCTGTCGATCTGTCGTTTGAGCTGTTGCTGTATGCCTGCTGGACAGTGTGAAGTTCTATTCGAACTCTCGCATTGAGGTGATCAGCTATCCCGCCGCCAGCGGGCGATCAGATCCTCGTTGAGTTCGATGCCAAGGCCTGGCCCTTGCGGCAGATCCATGAAGCCGTCGGCGACGGCCGGTTCCGGAGACACCAGCTCACGGCGCATCGGGCTGTCGAACACATGCGGGGAGACATATTCGAAGACCGGCGCCGCCGGGCAGGCGGCCTGGAAGTGGCGCCCCACCGCGGAGGTTATGCCGGTCTTCCAGCCATGCGGCACGACTTCGGCGCCCATCAGCTCACAGTAATCGGCGATGCGGCGGATTTCGGTGAGGCCTCCGCCACGCCCGATATTGGGCTGAACGACGCCGACCTTTCCGGCGGTGATCCACTCGCGCACCTCAAACCGCGTGGCGGCGGCCTCGCCGCCGCAGATGCGGATGGCGCTTCGCTCCGCCAGCCGCGCGTGGCCTTCGATGTCATCGTGCTGCAAGGCGGCCTCGGCAAAGAAGACATCCTGTTCGGCGATCCGCTCCAGGACGAAAAGCGCGTCATGCCAGTTATGCCAGCGGTAGCCGAAATCGACCGCCATCAGAATTCCGTCCCCAAGCATACGTCGCCCCTGCCCGATGAGGTTCACCAACTCGCGGTCGGTGACGAGATCATAGAACAGCACCTCCATCTTCACAGCCCGAAAGCCCGCTTTCAGCGCGGCGTCGAACTGGCGGCCGATCTCCTTCATCAATTCGTCAATGCTGCGCCCATGCGGCAGGCCGGGGTAGATCGTGCAATAGGGGCGCAACTTGCCGCGCCGGGCGCCGCCCATGAGCTTGTAGGCCGGGATGCCGAGCTGCTTTCCCGCCAGATCGTGAAGCGCGATGTCGATCGCCGACAGCGCGTGAATGCCAAGCCCGCGCCGGCCCGGCCAGAACGTGCCGTCATAGAGCTTCTGCCAGAGCCCGGCGATCTCCACCGGGTCTTCGCCGGTCAGAATCTCGCTGGCGTTACGGCTCCACAGATGCGCCGTTGGCATTTCGATGAAGGCCTTGACCACCGAAGGCGGCGCATCCGCCTCGCCGAAGCCGTAACGGCCGTCCTCGTCGTAGATCTTGACGATGACCGTATCTGCGGTGCCGTCGAGATCATTGGCGGACCCGTCCGGAGAGAAGATGGGAATCACTTCCAGTCTTGCGATGCGGCTGGTCACGGGAGGCACCTCCAGGCGGAGCCGATGAAATCAACTTCGAGATGACGGCGCGTGGTCATCAGGCAGAAGCCCGCGCCGGGACAGCATATGCATGCACCGTCTCCCGGTTGAGAGAGACGCCGAGGCCAGGCCTGTCCGGAACCTTGACCCGGCCATCCGGGCCGATCGGGAAGTCTTCGTTCGTCAGCTTCCAGCGCAGGGGCGACTGGCTCGTCGAATATTCGAGCGGCTCATCCATCCAGTGCTGCGACAGGAAAGCAAGGTTGGCGGCAATGGTGATGTTCGACTTGTAGCCGTGGGTTACGACGCGGCGTCCCAATTGCCGGGCCAAAGCCGATATCCGCATCAGCTCGGTGAGGCCGCCGGCCATGGTCACGTCCGGCTGCGCGATGTCGATCTTGCCCCGCCGGAACGCCTCTTCATACTCGAAGCGGGTGGTGAGGCCCAGGTCGCCGCCGCCGATCGGGATGCCGAAGCCCTGGAAGCGCGCGTGGCCGTCAAGATCGTCGATCGGCAAGGGCGCCTCGACCCAGAAGAACCCGTTCTCCCGGAAGATCGGCATCAGCGGCAGGCCCTCATCCGCCGTGGACCAGGCGGTTGCCGCATCGACCATCAGGCGGATGTCGTTGCCGACATGCGCCCGCGCCGTGCGGATCAGCAGCGCCGTCTTGTCGAGATCGTCGCGCCAGAACGGGTCGGCGACGATCTTGATGGCCCGGAGGCCAAGCTTCAGGCCGCGGTCGATGTTGCGCCTGACGTCGTCGGGCTCGGTTCCCAGCGGATAGACGGTGCCATAGGCCAGAACGCTATCGCGCTGCGGCGCGCCGAGCAGCCTGCCCACGCTCCTGTTCAAGGCCTTGCCACGCAAGTCCCACAGCGCGATGTCAACCGCCGATATGGCATGGATCACCACGCCGCGCCGGCCATAATAGCTGGTGAGGTCATACATGCGCTCCCACAGGCCTTCGACGTCCGATGGGTCCGCGCCCAGCAAGACTTGCTTCAGGCCCATGGCGTGGGTATGCGAGCGCGGCGCGTCGATGATCGCCCGGATCACGGCGGGCACGCTGTCGACCTCGGCGATGCCGGTCAGCCCTTCGTCGGTGTGGACGAGCACCAGGCAGTTGTCATAGGAGCCGTCGAAGGTGTCCCCGGTCCAGCCGGGCACCCGCAATTCGATGACTTCGATGTCGGTGATCTTCATGGGCTCCCTCGCCTGCCGCAGCTTCAAACTTGTTGTTTCAATATGTCGGACTACTGTCTAGAATAGCGGAAATGAGCATGGATACAATGGGGCCCAAGAGCCGCAAGCCGCGAACAGCCGCGATGCCCGCCGCCGAAGAGGCCGGCGAGGGTTCGCGCAGCGTGAGGCGCGCGATCGACATTCTGGGACTGATGCTGGACCGTGGCGGGCCAGTGACGGTCGCCCAGATCATCGCCGAACTGCGGATTCCGAAATCGACCGCCTATGAGCTGGTGCGGACGCTGAATGAGGCTGATTTCGTGGCGCCCGCCAGCAAGGGCAGCGGCCTGTTCATCGGCCGCAAGCTCTATGAGCTTGGCATGGCCTATCGCAGCCATGTCGATCTGCTGCGCGACGGCGCCCTGATCGCCGAAGAGCTGCGCGACGAAACCGGCGAGACCGTGCAGCTTTCGGTGCTGGACAACGGCATGATGATGGTGCTGCTCAAGGAAGAGGGCCGCGGACACCTGCGCATCATCAGCAATGTCGGCACCCGGGTGCCGGTCAACTGGGCGGCGGCCGGAAGACTTCTGGTATCGGATTATACAGATGCGGAACTTGAAAGCCTGTTGAAGAAGACGGTCCGCCAGTCGCCGACCGGAAACGCCGTGATGGATGTCGAAAAGCTCATCGCGCAAATCAAGAAGTTCCGCCGCCTCGGCTATGCCACGGAACTGAACGAGGCCAACGAGCACGCGGGCTGCATCGCGGCGCCGGTTCTTGATGCGGCTGGCCGCTGCTTTGCGGCGATCAGCGTTGTGGTGCCGGAGCAACGGCTCAACAAGCCCAATCGGGAACGTCTGATCGCCAGCGTCATGGGCGCGGCGGAGAAGCTGTCGCGCCGCCTGGGTTAGGCCGCGGCATGTAATTCACTGAGCCGGTCGAGCAGGGCCGCCTCGGCCATGTCGCCGCGCAAGTGGCTTTCGATGAGATCGCCGCCCGCCTCCTGGAAAGCCAGATAGCCATCATAGCGCGGCCTGATCCAGCACTGGTCCATGGTGGCGCGGGTATCGCGGTAGCAGCCGCCGAAACGGTCATTGATGGCGGCATCCTCCCACGCCGCACGGCGGGCGGGCTGGCCGTGGTGGTGCGCAAACAGCAGCTGTGTATCCAGTTCCGCGGCAAAGCGGGCATAAGCGAGGGCGGCACCGGGATGGGCCGAACGCGCCGACACGCCGAGCCCCGTGCCGCCGATGGTTGAACCGCGCGGGCCCTGGGGCCCAGGAAAATCATGAAAGCGCAAGGGATGCGGATGGTCCGCCTCGGCATAGGTCGCATAGCAATAGACCGCCGGACAGAACACCAGATCGTCGCGTAGACTCATCTGATCATGCAGCGCGATGCTGTTCCAGTCGAGCGCCTGCGGCGGACAATAGGCGAGCAGCGCACGCATCAGGCCCAGCGCCTCCCGCGCCGCGCCAGCCTCGAAAAGAGGTTCCGCGGGGTCTATGGCGCAAGGCCGGCCAAGATTGGCCATAAGGGTGAAGAAGGTCATCAGGCTGTGAACGCCCTTGAGGCCGATGGCAAGCCACAGGCCGCGCTGCCGCGCTTCATGCCCAAGACGCAAGAGTTGCTGCCAGTCACGCGGAACATGGCCACCCAATCGCGCCATGAGGTCGGGCCGGGACACCGCCACCTGGCATGCCGCATCGACCGGTACAGACCAGATTTCCCCGGCCATCCGGTAGGTGGCGAGTGACGGGCCGACGAAATCGCCGTCATGAAGCGCGAGGCTTGACCCCAGCGGCAGCAGGCAACCGCTATTCGCCACCCTGCCCATGAAGGGATGGTCGAGAATGATCAGATCATAGGTTTCAGCGAGGACATCGACGGGGGTGAATTCAAAGCCGCTCAGCGGGCGGCTGTGCCAGATAACCTCGATCTCCGGATGGCGCCTGGTGAACATATCCCGCGCCGCAAGCAGCGGATCGACCGCGCGGCGATGATCCCACGTCATGCCCTTGAGCCTGATCTTCCCCATGCGTGCCTCCGGTTCTCTTGACTGTGAAGCTATTGCAGTACAAGGTCTGTCTGGCAAGACGCACAGTTGTCCGGCATTTCGGAATGCGCGTCTGCAACAAAAAAGCTGGAGGAGAATGCCCATGAAACTGAACAGATGGTTGTCCGGAGCGGCTGCGGCCGCGATCGGGCTTGCCGTTGCGTCGCCCGCATGGGCGGCAGCCGGCGACGAATGCGTTAAAATCCTGGGGTATGAGTGGAGCGGCGAGAAGCAGTCGATGGATCCCGCCGACATGCATTCCGGCGACGATGCCTATCATACTTTCGCGGTCTACAACCGGCTCGTCGACGTCGACGACAACTTCAACCTGATCCCGGAACTGGCCACCGAATGGTCGGTGTCGGATGACGGCCTCACCTGGACCTTCAAGCTGCGTCCCGGCGTCAAGTTCCATTCCGGCAAGGACTTCACCTCGGCCGATGTCGTCTACACCTTCAAGCGCCTGCTTGATGAGAAGACCGGCTCCGGCGCGCGCGCCGTGCTGGCCTTCCTCGATCCGGAAGGCATCAAGGCGCCGGACCCGATGACGGTCACCTTCACCACCCAGAAGCCGGTGGTGCAGCTTCCCGTGCTGATCAGCAACAAGTTCACCAATATCGTGGCGGACGGCGCCAAGGCCGAGGACCTCAAGCTGAAGGGCGACGGCACTGGGCCGTTCATGCAGGAACAGTTCACGCCCAACGCGCCGGTGCGCATCCTGCGCAAGAACCCCAACTATTGGGACGCCGGAAAGCCCATGGCCGAATGCCTGAAGATTACCGTGGCGCAAGAGGCTGTGGCGGCAGTCGCCGCCATGAAGGCAGGCCAGATCGATCTGATGCTGAACGTCGATCCCTCGGTCATTGCCTCGATCAAGGACGATCCCAATGTCCAGATGCTACAGACCGGCGCCTCGAACTCGATGACCGTTTCAATGTGGGTCGATACGCCGCCCTTCGATAATCCGAAGGTGCGCGAGGCGCTCAAGCTGGTGGTTGACCGTCAGGCGATGGTCGATACCGTGCTTCTGGGCTTCGGGCAGGCGGGCGCCGACAATCCGGTACCGGTGAGCAGCCCCGCGTCCTTCGTCAAGGAAGCGCCCAAGCAGGACATCGAGAAGGCCAAGGCATTGCTCGCCGAAGCCGGCTACAAGGATGGACTCAAGTTCGATCTTTACACTGCCGAAGGCGTGCCCGGCATGGTGCGTATGGCGCAGGTCTATGCCGAAATGGCCAAGCCCGCCGGCATCGACATCAACGTCATCGTGACTCCGGCTGAAAGCTACTGGGACGATGTCTGGCTGAAGAAGCCGATCGTCACATCGGCCTGGTCGATGCGGCCGCCGGGCGAAGGCCTGGCAGTGGCCTACACGCAAAATGCCAAGTGGAAGGAAACTCACTGGGAGCGTCCCGATTACGACGCGCTGCTGCTCAAGGCCAACACCACGGTGGATGAGGCCGAGCGCAACAAGCTGTTCCAGCAGACCGGGCAGCTGCTTGCCACCGAGGGCGGCTTGATCCTGCCGATGTTCGTGCACCAGGTTCTGGCCATGCGCAAAGGCTGCGAAGGCTATGAACCCCGTGCCCAGAACTTCAACCTCAAGTTCGAAATCTTGAGCTGCAAGTAAGGCAGCGGCGCGGAAACTGAACCTGCAACGCAGGGCGAGGCCAGCCTCGCCCTGCTCTTTCCGGGGAGGCCTGTTTGCAGATCTGGCTGCTGATCGTGCGGCGCGTCGCCCTGGCGGCGGTCACCTTGCTGCTGGTTTCGGCCTTCGTCTTCTTCGTGCTTGAGATCCTCCCGGGCGACGTCGCCACTCGCATTCTCGGCCGCGATGCAACGCCGGAGTCGCTTCAGGTTCTTCGTGAACAGCTGGGGCTCGATCAGCCGGCCATGACCCGCTATCTCCACTGGCTTGGCGGGTTGCTGACCGGCGATCTTGGCCAGTCCCTGGTTTCCAGCCGTTCGGTCTCCGAGGTGCTGGCGCCACGCATCTTCAACACGCTCGCGCTGTCGGTTTACGCCTTCCTGCTCTACCTGCCGCTGACCGTGATCCCCGCGGTCGTCCAGGCGCTGACCCGCGACAAAGCCACCGACCATGCGCTGTCGGTGGTAACTCTCGTGCTTCTTTCAATGCCAGACTTCCTGCTGGCCACCATTCTGCTGCTCGCCTTCGTGCTCTGGATACCGGTGCTGCCGGCCATCTCGCTGGTCGACGAGACCTCAAGCTTCGGCGAATACATGCGAGCCATGACGCTGCCAGCCGCGACGCTGGCCATCGTCATGGCGGTCTATGCGGTGCGCATGCTGCGCGACAATCTGATCGAGGTGCTTGATTCCGACTATGTCCGCATGGCCGAGCTGAAAGGTCTTTCACGATGGCGGGTGCTGCTGCGCCACGCGCTGCCCAATGCGCTGGTGCCAACCCTCAACGTGACGGCGCTGAACCTCGCCTATCTCATCGGCGGCGTCGTGGTGGTTGAGAGAGTCTTCTCCTATCCAGGCTTCGGCACGCTGCTCGTCGATTCACTGCAGCTCCGTGATCTGCCAGTGATCGAGGCGACGGTGATGATCGCCGCGCTTGTGTATGTGACAGCGAATCTCGTGGCGGACATCGCCGCGATCCTGCTCAATCCGCGGCTCAGGACGGCATGAAGAATGAGCGAGGCTGACATCGGGCTTGCCGCGCCGCCGCAGCAGCGGCGCAACTGGCTGCTGCTGTGGCGGCAGATGCCGCTCAGCTTCCGGATCGGCAGCCTTATCCTTCTTGTACACCTGTTGGTTGCCGTGACCGGGCCTTTTTGGGCGCCCTACGGCTATTCCCAGATGGGCGCCGGCATCCCGCTCTCAGGCATGAGCCTCGCGCATCCCTTCGGCATCGATCAGCTGGGCCGCGACGTGTTCAGCCGGGTGGTGCATGGCAGCTGGATCGTCATTTCGCTGTCGCTTGCCGGCACGCTGCTCGGCACGCTGATCGGCGCCGTCATTGGCCTGCTGTCGGGCTATGTCGGCGGCTGGATCGACGACATCGTGCAGCGGGTGCTGGAGGCGTTGATCAGCATTCCCTTCCTCGTCCTCGCCCTTATCGCCATCGCCGCGGCGGGCACGGAGTATTCCGGAAATCCGGTGCTTCTCGTGATGGTCGTGGCGCTGGTCTATGCGCCGCGCATCGCCCGCATGGCGAGGGCCGCCGCCATCGATATCGCCACCCGCGATTATGTCACCGTGGCGCGCTTGCGTGGCGAAAATGCATGGTCTGTCATGCGCCGGGAGCTGCTGCCCAATGCCACCAGCGTGTTGCTGGTCGAGTTCGCGTTGCGCGCCGGCTATGCCCCGGTGCTGATCGGCTCGCTGGGCTTCCTGGGCTTCGGGCTCAGACCGCCCACGCCGGAATGGGGTTTGATGATCAGCGAAAACCGGGCCTTGCTGATCGTGTCTCCTTCCACCGTTCTGGGACCGGGCCTCGCACTGGCTTCACTGGTGGTCGGCCTCAACCTGTTCACCGAAGGTCTGGCCCGCGTCCTGGGCCGGACGGTGAAGCTGGGCACGCAATGACCGCGCTTGCTCTCGAGGTCGATGGTCTTTCGGTGTCCTACCGTCAGGGCCTTGGCTGGCGGCAGGTGGTCGAGGACGTCAGCTTCTCGGTGCGGCGTGGCGAGGTTCTGGGGCTGGTGGGCGAGTCTGGCTGCGGCAAATCCACGGTGGCGCTGCAGCTTCTCGGTTTCCGCCATGGCGGGCTGCGCACCGATGCCGGAAGGATCATGCTCGACGGCCTTAATGTGCTGGGGCAGGACCGCGCGGGGCTTGACCGCATGCGCGGCGCCCGCGTGAGCTTCGTGCCGCAGAACCCGACAACGGCGCTCAATCCCGGCATGCGCGTCGGCGCCCAGATTGACGAAATCCTCGCGGCGCATGACCGGCCTGCCGGCGACCGGACCCGCGCGCTGTTCGGGCTGGTCGGGCTGCCCGATGATGCGGCATTCCTGCGCCGGTTTCCGCACCAGCTTTCCGGCGGCCAGCAGCAGCGCGTTTGCATCGCCATGGCGCTGGCCTGCGAACCGGGCTTCGTGGTGCTGGACGAGCCGACCACCGGGCTCGACGTGACGACACAGGAGCAGATCGTCGAGCTGTTGATCGATCTGCGCGCCCGCCTGGGGATGTCGATGCTCTATGTCACGCATGATCTGGGCCTCCTGTCGCAGATCGCTGACCGAATCGGCGTGATGTATGCCGGGCACATGGTGGAAATCGCGCCGACAGAACGGCTGTTCGCCGCGCCGCGCCATCCCTATACGCGCGGCCTGATCGCCGCCCTGCCACGGATTGACGGCGCGCGCCGGTCCGTCAGGCCGCTGCGCGGCTTGTTGCAGCGGGATATGCTGCCCAAGGGCTGCCCCTTTGCGCCGCGCTGCGATTATGCGCTGCCGCGCTGCTTTGAGGAGGTTCAATCGCTCAGTCCCGCGGGGCAACACCATGAGGTGGCCTGCTGGCGTCTGGCGGAATTGCCGCCGGCGGCCGCGCCGGCTGACACCGATTTACCCGCCGCGCCGGACCACCGGTCAACGCTGCCCTTGCTGAGCGTGGATAGGCTCACAGTCAGCTATGGCCGCGGCAGCCGCGCATTCACCGCCTTGGACAATGTCTCGCTCACCGTCGAGAAAGGTGAAACGGTGGCGCTCGTCGGCGAGTCCGGCAGCGGCAAGTCCACGCTGGCGCGCGCAATTGCGGGCATGGTGGCGCCCGCCGCCGGACATATCCGCCTCGTTCAGTCCGAACTGGCGGCGCTTGTGAAAGCGCGCAGCCCCGCTGAGCGCCGGCTTATCCAGTATATCTTTCAGAACCCTGATGCGTCGCTCAACCCGCGCGCCACAATTGGCCGCAGCCTTACGAGGCCGCTTGAGTTCTTTTTCCCGGAGCGCGAGGCAAGCACGGCGGAGCAGGTCACCGCAGCGCTTGCCGAGGTTCGCCTCGATGCCGGATATGCCAGCCGCTACCCGGACCAGCTCTCAGGCGGCGAGCGCCAGCGCGTGGCGATTGCCCGTGCTCTCATTGCCCAACCTGACCTGTTGCTCTGCGATGAGGTGCTCTCGGCGCTGGACGTTTCGGTGCAGGCCAGCATCCTCGAACTGCTGCAACGCCTCAAGTCCGAACTGGGCGTGGCTATGCTGTTCATCTCGCATGATCTCGCCGTGGTGCGCATGCTGGCTGACCGCGTCTGCGTGCTGTTCCGCGGACAGGTGATGGAGCTGGGCCCGCGTGAACAGGTGTTCGCGCCGCCCTTCCACCCCTACACGCTGTCCCTGCTCGAAGCCGTGCCATCGCCGCTCAGGAAACGCAAGCCGGTGCGCCAGAAGACCATGGGTTCGGGCGAGCCCGGACCCGGCTGCGTCTATGCCGGCCGTTGCGCCGTGGAGATCCCCGGCGCCTGCCGCGCAGCGCCACCTCCGTGGCGCGAAACGCCCGGTGGCCTGGCCATCCGCTGCCATCACACGCTTGAAGACCTGCAAAGGAAAGCCTCACCGCTCGCAGAGAAAGGACTGGAAACGCCATGAAAATCACCAAGGTCGAATGTTTCGTTCTGCTGGTACCGGATTACCGGGCGGATGCCTGTTCGTCCGCGCAGGACAATCTGGTCGTGAAAATTCATACCGACGATGGCCATGTCGGTATCGGCGAAACCGACACCAACCCCTGGGTGGCCCGCGCCATGATCGAGGCGCCGGGCACCCACATCATGGGCCTTGGCCTCACCGAGATGCTCATTGGCCAGGACCCCCGCGATGTCGAGGGTCTGTGGGAGAAAATGTATCGCGGCTCGGCGATGACCGGCCGCCGGGGGCTCGGCATCTGCGCCATCGGCGCCCTCGACATGGCGCTGTGGGACCTCGTCGGAAAGATCGAGGGCAAGCCCTGCTGGCAATTGATGGGCGGCGCCACCAACCGCCAGATCGTACCTTATGCCTCGCTGCTGCCCGAAGGCGACGACCTCGAAACCTATGGCCGCGTGTTGCGTGAGCGCGCGCTGGGGGCGCAGAAGCTCGGCTTTCGCGCCGCCAAGCTGGAAATCTGCCTGAAGGGGCCCTACTCGCATAACTCCCTGCAGATCGCCGATGACCGTGAATGCGCCCGCATGGTGCGCGACGTGCGCAAGGCCGTCGGCCCGGACATGACGCTGATGGTCGATGTCGCCTATGCCTGGCCTGACTGGAAGGAGGCGCTGCGGGCGATCGAGATGTTCGCCGACCAGGATATCTATTTCGTCGAAACGCCGCTCCCCTCGGACGATGTCGAAGGCTATTCCAAGCTTTGCCATGCCTCGCCGGTGAAGATCGCGCTGGGCGAATGGCAGAACACCCGCTTTGAATTCCTCGAGTTCATGAACGCCAGGGCGATCGACGTGGTGCAGCCGGATGTGGGACGCGTCGGCGGCCTGACGGAAGCCAAGCGCGTTGGGATGCATGCCCGTGACCGCGGCCTGGCGGTGGTGCCGCATTGCTGGAAATCGGCGATCGGCATCGCCGCCTCGGCGCATCTGGCCGCCGTGTCGCCAACCTGTACCTTCATTGAGTTCTTGCCCCGCGAACTGGCGGATTCCGCTCTCCGGCGCGATCTGTGCAGCGCCGAGCTTCCGGTGGTGGACGGTGTTATTCCGCTGCCGGCAGGGCCGGGTCTCGGCGTCACGCTCAACGAGGAGGCGCTGCAGAAATATAGGGTCGCATGAGCGCGCACAGCAAGAACCCGGCTCCACCGAACAAGAGAGGCACAACTGCCACATTTCGTTTCGATAAGTACAAGTTCGTTCGGTTCTTCAAAAGATCTTGACGCTGACCGGGTTTGAGCGAATGACGGCTCAGACCTCCGGCGCGGCGACGCCCAGCGTGGCGGCGGTTTTCATGATGCGGCGCCCGGTTTCGTCGTCAACGGGCAAGCCCTCTGCAAGCCTCCGGGCGCGGGTGCGCTGCTCGATCTCGCCGGGCAGCAGCACTTCGCCACTGGGCTCGATGGGCGGCGAACCCGCCCGGCAGCGATCCTACAGCGCAAGACTCCAGTTCAGAACGGTCCAGTTTCCGGGGGGCAGAGCACCCTGCCGCCGCCCCAGGCCAGCTGACCAACCGTCATGAAAAGGTTTGCGGAGCGGCAAGCCGTATGATTACATTCACTTGACATTTGATATGTTATAATATAACATTTCTACATTATGTTGTCTGCTCCAATCCGCAACGCCACCAGCCGACGGTCTGCCAACGACGAGCAGGTCTATGACGCGTTGCGCAAATCGCCGCGGCCGATGTCGGCTTATGAAATTCTGGGGGCGCTGAAAGGCTCCCACATCAAGGCGGCGGTGCAGGTCTACCGGGCGCTTGAACGGCTGATGGCCGGCAACCGCGTCCACCGCATTGAGAGCCGTAACGCTTTTGTCGCTTGCAGCTGCGCGGCCCACAGCACGCCGGCCGGCTTCTATATCTGCGAATCCTGCGGCGCTGCTTATGAGTTCGATCCTGGCCCCGTCCTCGGCGCGATGCGCCCCGCCGCGGCCGGCTTTGAGGTGCAGCAGGCGAGCATCGAACTGCGGGGGCTCTGCCTCGATTGCGGCGCGAAAGGGGCGCGGCCGGCATGAGAAATCATTCGCCCTTTCTCGACGCCGGCGCTGGCGCGCGCCTGCTGGCAGCGGCGGCGCTGTCCGCCGCCATCTGGCTGGCCGTGCTGGCGGTGATGCAATGACCCCGCCGCCGCATTTCCATCTCGACGATGTGACCCTGGGCTATGAGGGCCATCCTGCCGTACACCATCTGACCGGACGCTTTGAAGCCGGGTCGATGACCGCCATCTACGGCCCCAACGGGTCTGGTAAGTCGACGCTGCTCAAGGGTTTGATCGGCCGCCTGAAGCCGCTTAGCGGGGCCATCGGCCGGCCGCGCCTCGATGTGCGCGACATCGCCTATCTTCCGCAAGCTCAGGAGATCGACCGCAGCTTCCCGGCCTCGGTGCATGACCTCGTGTCGCTGGGGCTGCTGCGCAAGACAGGTCTGTTCTCCGCCCTCGCCGCGGCGGAGCGCGAGGCCGTCGCCGCGGCCCTTGCGGCGGTGGGCCTTGGCGGCTTTCACAGCCGGCAGATCGGCTCTCTCTCTGGCGGACAATTGCAGCGGGCGCTGTTCGCCCGGGTGTTGCTGCAGGACGCAAAGGTGATCCTGCTCGACGAACCATTCTCGGCGATCGACTCCAAGACCGTGAACGACCTTCTCTCGCTGATCCACCGCTGGCACGGCGAGCGGCGCACCATCATCGCTGTCCTTCATGACCACGAGCTGATCCGCGCGCATTTTCCGGAAGCACTCGTGCTGGCGCGGGAGCCGGTGGCCTGGGGCAGCGCCGAAACCGCCCTGGCGCCCGCCAACCTGCTCAAGGCGCGGCGCATGAACGAAGGCTGGGAAGAAAACGCCCCATGGTGCGGAGAGCGCGCCGCATGATTGTTTATGACCTCGTCATCGCGCCATTTGTGGACTTCGCCTTCATGCGCCGCGCGCTGGCCGGCGCGGCGGCGCTATCTCTCTCCGCCTGCCCGATCGGCGTATTTCTGATGCTGCGCCGCATGAGCCTGACCGGCGACGCCATGGCGCATGCGATCCTTCCCGGCGCCGCCGTGGGCTTCCTGCTCGCAGGCCTCAGCCTGCTGCCGATGACGCTGGGCGGGCTCGCCGCTGGACTTTGCGTGGCGCTGTTGTCGGGCGCGGCCGCGCGGCTGACCATCCAGCGCGAAGACGCGACCCTGGCCGGCTTCTACCTCGTTTCCCTGGCGCTCGGCGTGCTGCTGATCAGCAGCAAGGGCTCGAACATCGATCTATTGCACGTCCTGTTCGGAACCGTGCTGGCCCTCGACGACGCCGCCTTGCAGCTGATCGCATGGGTTGCGACGATCACGCTCCTGACGATGGCGGCGATCTGGCGGCCGCTGGTAGCGGAATGCCTGGACCCCATGTTTCTGTCATCGGTAAGCCGTATCGGCCCAGTGGTGCATTTCCTGTTCATGGCGCTGGTGGTGCTCAATCTGGTGGGGGGCTTCCAGGCGCTGGGCACGCTGCTGGCGGTGGGCCTGATGATGCTGCCGGCGCTGTCCGCCCGGCTGTGGTGCCAGCGGCTCGAAAGCATGTGCCTCCTCGCGGCAGGGGCCGGCTTCCTGTCCTGCCTTACCGGGCTTCTGTTCTCTTACCACGCCAGCCTCGCCACAGGGCCGTCAATCATCCTCACCGCCGGAGCCTTCTACGCCTTGTCACTCATCATCGCGCCGCATGGCGTCATCCGTTCGCGGCGCGCGCCGCGCCGTCACCGCATCGCATAAGGGAGAGTTGCATGCTTTCAAACCCAAGACTGCGCCTGCCGGCGGTCATCGTGGCCGCGGGCTGCATCGCGGCACTTGCCCAGCTGGCCAGGGCCAGCGAGTCCGTCAAGGTCGTATCCAGCTTCTCGATCCTGACTGATCTCGTCGAACGGGTCGGCGGAGAGCATGTGGATGTCGTCACGATCGTCGGCCACGACAGCGACGCGCATGTGTATGAGCCGAAGCCCGACGACGTCAAGGCGGTGGCGGCCGCGCAACTTGTCGTCGTCAATGGGCTTGGCTTCGAAGGCTGGCTGGACCGCCTGGTGGACAGCAGCGGCTACAAAGGCCCGCTTGTGACGGCGAGCAATGGTGTCAACGTCGAAAAGACGGAGGCCGGGCAAGATCACGGCCACGTCCACAGTCACGGCCGAGGCCACGATCACGATCACGATCACGGCCACGGCCATGATCACAGCCACAGTCACGGCGACTACGATCCGCACGCCTGGCAGAACGCCGCCAACGCCGAAATCTATGTAAGCAATATCGCCAGCGCCCTGTGCGCCGTGGCGGAAGCGAAGTGCCCGGTCTTCACGGCCAACGCCAAGGCCTACCGAAAGGAGCTGGCGGCCCTCCACGCCGAGATCAAGAGCGCGATGGCCAGGATTCCGGAGGCCCGCCGGACGGTGATCACCTCACATGACGCCTTCGGCTATTTCTCCGCCGCCTATGGCGTGACCTTCCTCGCTCCCGAGGGCGTGAGCACCGAAAGCGAAGCGTCGGCCAAGGATGTGGCGCGCCTGATCAGGCAAATCCGCGAGGACAAAGCCTCAGCGATCTTCGTTGAGAACATCACTGATCCGCGGCTGATCGAGCAGATTTCCCGGGAGACCGGGCTGAAGGGCGGCGGCGCGCTCTACTCCGACGCGCTGTCCGGCCCGGATGGACCAGCGTCCAGCTACATCAAGATGATGCAGAACAACGCCCGTCTTCTGGCCGAAGCCATGACCGCATCGCGTGGCGGAACGTGAAGCAGGTTCCCGTAACAGCCCCGACCGGCTGCCTGGGCGCCCGAAAGACAGCGCTTCTCAACCACATCCTGCCGGAGCAGCGCGGCAAGAAACGCGCCCTTATCGTTAGCGAGTTCGGCGAGATTGGCATCGACATGGATGTCGTCGCCGGCGCCGACGAGCAGTTTCTTGAGACGAACAACGGCCACATGCGCCGCAGGGTGCGGGCGACCTCATCCGGATTCTCGGCGGCCTGATGAAGCGCAAGGACAAGTTAGACGCTAGTGTCCTCAACCAGAAATCCGGGCGATCAATTCGTGGTCTCATGAACTGGGGTTTTGGACAGAACCTCGCGATTGAGGCTAGGATTTGGTCTGCTGATTTGATCCAGCTGAACGGCCTTGGTTTCGCGTTGCGGGCGTTGATGAAGGCTGCGATGTCC